>NZ_JACGWF010000261.1:0-251 GCF_014077595.1 Colwellia sp. 6M3
TTGGTACTACCGCAATTTGCATTGAAACTGGTGAGATTGTTTACTTCAAAGCACGTGCTACTGTTTTAGCAACAGGTGGCGCGGGTCGTATTTTTGCTTCTACCACTAATGCTCACATTAATACCGGCTAAACTTATCATTGCACTTTGGTTGGTGCTTACTGTAGTAGTAGGAGTTCGATTATGGTAAATAATGCAGCAACAGTAGGCCGTAGTGGCGTACATGATTTCATTCTTCTTCGTGCTAGTGCC
>NZ_JACGWF010000267.1:0-250 GCF_014077595.1 Colwellia sp. 6M3
TGAAGGTTGGTGAATTAGCACTTGTATCAGACAAGATAACACTAACACCCGACTGTTGTAACCAGGTTACTGTTACAGTGTCGTCATCTGTTACGGTTAAGTTTAATGTTACAGATGCTCCTTCATCTGTAACATTAAACTTAACCGTAACAGATGACGACACTGTAACAGTAACCTGGTTACAACAGTCGGGTGTTAGTGTTATCTTGTCTGATACAAGTGCTAATTCACCAACCTTCACTGCACCAAG
>NZ_JACGWF010000258.1:0-252 GCF_014077595.1 Colwellia sp. 6M3
GTTGCACTAAGTTAAAAACATCATCAAATACCGGTTCTGGAAAATTTTGTCCCCAGGGGCCAGCTTCACGTAATATTTCTGCAAAGGCTAGAGTCATATCGTTGGTTAATAGCTCACCATCTGAAGAATATAGTTGCTAAATATAACAAAAAAAACAGTCGCGCATTGTAGCTTAATTATACGACTAAATAAACGCTTCCTTATGCTTTGAAATGTCCTTTTTATTATATTATTGTGTCCAAATAATGTCAC
>NZ_JACGWF010000220.1:0-493 GCF_014077595.1 Colwellia sp. 6M3
TCTTCAGATGGTGAGCTATTAACCAACGATATGACTCTAGCCTTTGCAGAAATATTACGTGAAGCTGGCCCCTGGGGACAAAATTTTCCAGAACCGGTATTTGATGATGTTTTTAACTTAGTGCAACAACGTATTGTTGGTGAAAAACATTTAAAGTTAGTGGTAGAAAAAGATCAACAAATTTTTGATGCTATTGCGTTCAATATTGATATCAAGCGCTGGCCAGACAATCAAGCAAAGCAAGTTAAGTTAGCGTATCGGCTAGATATAAATGAGTTTCGTGGCAAGCAAACAGTACAATTAATGGTAGAGCAATTAGACTGAATTTTGGGCGCAGAAATATCAACGAAATCCTATAGAGCATTAGTGACATTATTTGGACACAATAATATAATAAAAAGGACATTTCAAAGCATAAGGAAGCGTTTATTTAGTCGTATAATTAAGCTACAATGCGCGACTGTTTTTTTTGTTATATTTAGCAACTATATTC
>NZ_JACGWF010000226.1:0-377 GCF_014077595.1 Colwellia sp. 6M3
CTTTGACTAAAGCAATGGCATCTAATTTAAATTCTTTTGAATATTTTTTACGTTTTGTCATTTTCGATCTCCAGTTAAGTTCATTATCTCTTAACTGGGGTAGTCGAATCTATTAAACCACGTCACTGTTATTAAAGACAGTTCAAATAAGCTCCAAAAAATAACTATCGGTAATAATAGTAAACCTTCAGATCCATTAGATAATAAGAGTATGGCAGCGAGCAAGAAAAGATGACTACCAATAAAACTTTGACGTGGTCAACCAAATTCAGTCAACCTAGTTAAGCAACCATTTCTAATTCTCTACCCACTGATTCAAAAACGTTAGGAATTTGATAATCCAGATACGAATGAAGTCGGAGGCTGTTGTACCACAT
>NZ_JACGWF010000243.1:0-298 GCF_014077595.1 Colwellia sp. 6M3
GGTCTGGGCAGACTTGAACTGCCGACCTCACCCTTATCAGGGGTGCGCTCTAACCAGCTGAGCTACAGACCTATTTCTCTTTCAAGAATTTACGTCCGAAGCTAGCATGTTTGGACTTCTTCTAATTCGTTATCATGTAATTTGTGTAGACACTCGTGAAGCCGAGGCTTCCATTAAGCTGTTTTACTTCAAGATAAGGAGGTGATCCAACCCCAGGTTCCCCTAGGGTTACCTTGTTACGACTTCACCCCAGTCATGAATCACAAAGTGGTGACCGTCCTCCCGAAGGTTAAACTAG
>NZ_JACGWF010000259.1:0-252 GCF_014077595.1 Colwellia sp. 6M3
CGGCACGGTAAAATCATAAAATGGATGTTTAAGTTGCACTAAATCTAAATCGCTACCTTTACAAAAACCTAATGCATGGTATTTACTGATACCAAAACGATCCATACATGAAGTCACTAGATCAGAGAGCGCTTTATCTTAGCCTCTGATCTAGTGACTTCATGTATGGATCGTTTTGGTATCAGTAAATACCATGCATTAGGTTTTTGTAAAGGTAGCGATTTAGATTTAGTGCAACTTAAACATCCATTT
>NZ_JACGWF010000260.1:0-252 GCF_014077595.1 Colwellia sp. 6M3
GGTTATCTAAATCTGGGATCAATGCTTGATACTGTGTACGTAACTCTGCGCGATAATCTTCGTCTTTTTGCTCAGGGTTCACACCTAAAATGGTTGCTACTTTACTGTAAGTAAAACGTGCTTTAGATGATGCAACACGTGATGTTTCAGACTGGCTTAAATGTGAATATATGCAAGATCATGTTGGTGATACATTTACTGGTGTTATATCGACTGTAACTAACTTTGGTTTATTTGTACGTTTAGCTGACT
>NZ_JACGWF010000164.1:0-2764 GCF_014077595.1 Colwellia sp. 6M3
GAGTATTGTTGTGATTTATAAAACCTCATAATATCTTTTTTATCTGATTTTAACGCTTCTACAACTTTGTACGGCGATGATTCGAGCTTCATATTCATTAATTTATTTGTTTTAATCCGCAGTAAGTGACACGATGAAGTTTATTTATTAACAATATAAAACGTAGATAAATAGTTATCAAAAACCCAGTAGTAAAATATTTTGCTTATTGATTAAATAGTTTGGCTTAATGTTGAAGTTTACAGGTTATAATAAGCCAATGAATATCTTTATGTGTCAATGTAATAATAAAACACCAGTTAATTAACGTGGAGAGTAAGCTTGCAGTTTAGTGATTTTGGTTTAGATAGTAAAATAATGTCAACAGTAGAACATTTAGGTTTTAATGCACCTACTGAGATACAGCAGCAAGCAATTCCTGCTGCTATGACTGGTCATGATTTAATAGCATCATCTAAAACAGGCTCAGGTAAAACATTAGCATTTATTATTCCTGCCATGCAGCGATTGTCAAAGAACCGTGCATTAAGCAAACGAGATCCTCGCGTACTTATATTAACGCCAACCCGAGAGTTAGCTAAACAAGTTTTTACACAATTACGCATGTTTACTTCAGGTTCAGCTTTCAAAGCAGTTCTTATTCTTGGCGGCGAAAACTTTAACGACCAAGTAAAAGTACTTGAGAAAGACCCTCATTTTATCGTAGCAACACCAGGTCGTTTAGCAGACCACCTAACGCAAGGTCACTTTTATCTTAGTGGTTTAGAATTGCTGATTCTTGATGAAGCTGATCGCATGCTAGATCTAGGCTTTGCAGAACAGTTGGCACAAATTAATAAAGCAGCTGATCACCGTAAACGTCAAACGTTACTGTTTTCGGCAACTTTAGACCATGCACAAGTTAATGATTTTGCTTTAGCATTATTGAAAAAACCAAAACGTATCGCTATTGGTAGTGCTCATACTGAACACAAAGATATCACCAAACGTTTTTATCTTTGTGATAATTTAAGCCATAAAGAAAAGCTTCTTGCACACTTTATTGCCACAGAGAATCATCAACAAATGATTATTTTCACGGCAACTCGTGCTGATACTGATAGGCTTTCTACTTTATTATCTGAGCAAGGGCTTAGTACCGTAGCCCTCAGTGGTGAGCTTAACCAAGGCCAACGTAATCAGATAATGGATGGTTTTAGTAAAGGCCAACAAAAAATCTTGATCACCACGGATTTAGCTTCTAGAGGCTTAGATTTAATTAATGTTTCTCACGTTATTAATTTCGATATGCCAAAGCACACCGAAGAGTTTGTTCATCGTATTGGTCGTACGGGCCGAGCAGGTAGTACGGGCGATGCTATTTCATTTGTTGGACCCAAAGACTGGATTAGTTTTAAAAACGTTGAAGGCTTCTTACAGCAAAAATTAAGTTTTGATACTGTTGAAGGCTTAAAAGCTAAATTCAAAGGAATAAAGCCTAAAAAGCCAACAATTGATAGCAAAACCAAAGACAGTAAAAAGTCAGTTGTAGTAACTAAAAAAGCAAAGCCAAAGAAAAATGTGAAAAATACTTTTTTAGCGCAAGATGCTGGAGATTTACCTGTATTAAAACGCAAGCAAACGGTTGCTCCACAAGATATTGAAAATAATGATGTTGATGAAATCGATTAAATTTCAATAGCGAGTTTTGCTAATAATACCTACAAACCCACTTTCCTGTTTAATTTTAATAAAAAATATAACAGGAAAGTGGGTTTTCTATTTTATAGCATGAAATTAAAAATACATTCCATTCTTTAAGCTCTCTTAAATTCAATTTACGAACACTATCTTCTATGAAAATAATGCCAAATACAGCCATTGAATGCTGCATTATTATATTCAGCTATTCGCTATTTTTTCTCATATAAACAATACTAATAACAGTTTTAAATCCATTAAATTTATAAAGAGTTGCCAACAGGCATGCTGTACTCTTTTCTTGTAGGGTTACAATACGTGTCAACCAACAATGAACAAGAAGCTAGCATTTTATTAGGAGCCGTTAATCAGCACTTCAGTGTAGATACTGAGCTTCATCAAGGCTTCCAAATAGGCAGTCTTGTAGTAGAGCCTGATTTAGGTGTAATCATCCGAAATGGTCAGCGATACCATTTAGCACCCAAGGCGATGGAAGTTTTACTATTTTTAGCTTCAACTAATGGTGAAATAGTCTCTCGTGAGGATATTCTAGCTTTTGGCTGGGGCGATAATCATGCAGCAAAAACTAATGTAACTCATATTATCAGTGAAATTAGACATGTGCTTGATGACCACAAGGAATGTCCGACATATATTCAAACAATCCCTCGTAAAGGCTACCGTATGCTTTTACCTACTGAGAAAATATCTACTAATAGCATTTGGCCATTCTCTAACGATGATCTAGAACAAAGTGGATACTCATCCAAAAAATGGAAATTATCTTTTTCATTATTAAAAAGTAGCCGACTTATTAACGCTAGCGCGGCATATTTAGTGGTTTCTTGGGTTTTATTACAAGTATTTTCAATTGTATTACCTATTTTTGATGTACCAACATGGGGAGGGAAGTTAGCCGCCTTAGCTTTAGTGGTAGGCTTTCCTATTGTGATCAGTTTTCAATGGTTTAAGGAGTTTAAACTTAGAAAAAAATTTGCAAATGAAGATAATAAACAGCCTAAATTTATTTATCGCCAATTCGCTGTTGATAGTTTTTTTGTTTTGCTGATTTTATTTTTTATAT
>NZ_JACGWF010000188.1:0-1411 GCF_014077595.1 Colwellia sp. 6M3
GGCCTACTTACCTTCAAACACCTTCAGTATTTACAGAAATAAAGCCTCGACTGATAATGCATTGAATTAAAATAATTAACCCCGTCATTTGTAGTAGACCAATTTCTGGCAATGAAAAAATATCGGGTATGATCTCCAATCCCAAAGAAAATACGCAGGAATAACAGAAATGATCAAATTTAAAATTTTAACCGGTATCGTTAATATAATTACTTCATATATTTTCATTTAAACCTCTATTTTTTACATACAGCATAACTACCTCAACTCACTTAACCCCAAAGCGATAGACTCTTGCTGAAATCGACCAAAAATATTAACGACTTTCTCATATGAGCTTGTCAAAAAATGCTCATCAACAATGTCACTAGTTTCTTCAAAGGCATTATTATCAATAACCGTATCAAATCCACTAAGTTTCAATTTTGCTTTAGAGCTGACGTTTGATGCCTTGCCGAATATAACAGAGCATGAAATCTCAGCATCTACATCCTCTTCAACATTAGCGCTCATCTTTTCAAACTTAACAATATCAGCTTCAAAGGGTACATCTTGTTTAACTCGATAAGCATATTCCAACAGCTTAGGCTCCGCAGGCATATACATAACCGCCTCTTGATTCTTTGAACCAGTCATTCTGAGGATTCGCCCCAAAATCTGTCTAAAATGCATTTCTGTTTTGATATTAGTCAGGTGACAACAAACCTGCAATCGGGGGATATTCGTTCCCTCGCTGATCATCCCTACCGAAATGATCCATTTAGTTTGTGCATGCCTAAACTGTTGAATAATATTGGTTGGCTCATTTTCTCGGTAAGTAACCACAACGGCATCTTCGTTAAAACAGGCTTTCATTAACGTTGAAATCTGTTTTGCATAATCAACTGAAGACGCAACAATTAATCCGGCGGCGTCAGAGTTTTTCACTCTAATCGCACTTAGTTTTTTCTGTGCTGAAGAAATAACGTATTTGATTACCTTTTCATTTTCAATAATTTCCTGATACGGAATGATTGATTGTGATAATAAACATTTAAAGCTAGTAAACGTTTTAGTCTCATCGTCATCAACAACTGAAATATTATTGTTATCCACCGCAATTATCTGTGGAATACGACAAACATCATCTTGAATAGCTTCAGAAAGCCCGTAAACGTAATCACATGATATTTTGTTGCTAGGATGCATATAGTTTGAAAGAACGATAGGAGCAGCGTCTGAGCGCCAAGGTGTTCCTGTTAACGCCAGTGTATATTTTGCTTTATCTTGAATGTTCAGTATTATTTGTTCGCCCCAAGCATTTGCATTATCAATATTAGAACCAGCACAGTGGTGGATCTCGTCAAAGATCACAAATATTCTATACCTATGAAATAACTGCCAAAAATTTTCATCAAGATACTGCAAACTT
>NZ_JACGWF010000275.1:0-242 GCF_014077595.1 Colwellia sp. 6M3
ATGTTTCCCATTGCGGGGCTATAGCTCAGCTGGGAGAGCGCCTGCCTTGCACGCAGGAGGTCAGCAGTTCGATCCTGCTTAGCTCCACCACTTCTTCACTAAGAATTGAAAGACCAAACTTAAGTTATGCTTTGTTTAAGCTACTTTAAGTTTGGTTTTTAACCAAGTCACCACCGAATGCGTGTGAATGACAAGTTCTTTAACAATCTGGAAAGCTGATATAAATACCGGTATTTATATGG
>NZ_JACGWF010000204.1:0-664 GCF_014077595.1 Colwellia sp. 6M3
AAAACGTAAAACCCTAGCATAATAAGGGGCTATAGCTCAGCTGGGAGAGCGCCTGCCTTGCACGCAGGAGGTCAGCAGTTCGATCCTGCTTAGCTCCACCACTTATTATGTAGTATCGATTTTTGATACGATGCAGGTCTGTAGCTCAGCTGGTTAGAGCGCACCCCTGATAAGGGTGAGGTCGGCAGTTCAAGTCTGCCCAGACCTACCAATTCTTCGTTACTCTGCGTTAGTTCGCAGCTCGTGTAGAAAACCTACACGTCGCTACCAACTGCCTTGATTAACAAAGAATACATTTACTTCTTCATAAAGAAAGAGACCAAACTTAAACTATCTCAAGTTGATAAGTTAAGTTTGGTTTTTTAAACCAAGATTTATACCGAATGCGCGTATGAATTTAGTTCTTTAACAATCTGGAAAGCTGATATAAATACCGGTATTTATATGGCAAACACGGTGTCGCGCTGTTGTTTGTAAATTATAAATACCAAGCTGTTATTAATGGGAATATCGCCTGTTAATAATGGTGATTACGGTTCCTCCTCGGAAACGTAATCAACCCGGTAGTAAATCGTAAGATTTATTACCACTCTTATTCAAGACACACTTTGTGTGCGTGAAAATGTCAGACTTTACAATTGAGCGGGTTTTGTCACCTGCTTGT
>NZ_JACGWF010000183.1:0-1643 GCF_014077595.1 Colwellia sp. 6M3
TTATTGGTAATGTCTTTGTTGAAATTTTTGATGAAGAAGCAAATAAACTCAGTAACGCTAAATGGTTAGCACAAGGTACTATTTACCCTGATGTTATAGAGTCAGCGGCATCTGCTACTGGTAAAGCCCATGTGATTAAATCTCATCATAATGTTGGTGGTTTACCTGATCATATGAAACTTGGCTTAGTTGAGCCTTTACGTGAATTATTTAAAGATGAAGTACGTAAAATCGGTTTAGAGTTAGGTTTGCCTTACGACATGTTATATCGTCATCCTTTCCCTGGACCAGGTTTAGGTGTGCGTATTTTAGGTGAAGTTAAAAAAGAGTATGCTGACTTATTACGTCGTGCGGATCATATTTTCATTGAAGAGTTACACAAGCATGACTTATACAAAAAAGTAAGCCAAGCATTTACCGTATTTTTACCTGTACGCTCTGTTGGTGTTATGGGGGATGCGCGTAAATATGACTGGGTAGTAAGTTTGCGTTGTGTTGAAACTATCGACTTTATGACGGCTCGTTGGTCACATTTACCTTACGATTTCTTAGGCTTAGTCTCTAACCGTATTATCAATGAGATTGATGGTATATCTCGAGTTGTTTACGATATATCAGGGAAGCCACCTGCGACAATAGAATGGGAGTAACTTTACCTTAAGTTTGTTAGAACATCTAATTTCGGCGTTGGAGGTACACATTTAGTAAACTAGGCTCCGTGCTACCGCTTTGAACTTGAAAGTTCTACCTGCGTTTAAGCGTGAAGTTAGGTAACAATAGATTTGTCGATTGTTAGTGCTCACATAGTAAACTAGGTTTCGTGTTACCGCCTTGAACTTGAATGTATTACTTGTGCTTAATTTGTAACCTAACAAATACCATAAAACCCTGAGCTTTAAACCTTGGGGTTTTCTATATATAAATTGTAATGGAGTTATGATGACTATTGAAAGATTAGAAACTAAACCTCGCATGAGCCGTATTGTTAAACACAATGGTACGATTTATTTGTGTGGTCAAGTATGTGCGGATGCAACTAAAGGTATAACCGAGCAAACACAAACAATGTTAGATAAGGTTGAAAGCTTATTAATCCAATCAGGTAGTTCAAAGCAACATATGCTTTCAGCCACTATTTATTTAAAAACTATGGCTGATTTCTCGGCAATGAACGCGGTCTGGGATGCATGGGTTCCAGATGGGTACGCACCATCACGAGCTTGTGTTGAAGCTGCAATGGCGAGAGATATGCTGCTAGTCGAAATAAGTGTCGTTGCCGCTGAAATATAGGGTCGTCTTTAATGTATTAATGCTATAACTGCTTTGAATAATAACGTGCAATTAAGCATTTTAATTTTCTTTTTGTTATAAAATTTTTTTGATTGCTTCTATAGATTATCAAGTGTTCTTCTATTATTAACTTTTAAATAGTGTGCTGTTTGTTATTTGATCATGTTGCGGTTGTTTTTTGAACGGTGTAGTTACTGTAAGCCATTGCATTTTATAGATAAAATTGTCAGGTTATTTTACAGGTCGGATTAGTTTGTTTTTATCAAAAAATGTAACTTATTGTATTTTAAGTTTAATTTTATATTGGCTTGTTTTTTGCTGATTGTTGTTTTGTATACATTTAATTTACATTT
>NZ_JACGWF010000186.1:0-1472 GCF_014077595.1 Colwellia sp. 6M3
ATCTTGCACCAACTTGAAATAACTGTTCAGCGCCTATCGTCGTAGCGCCGTATACAGGAATGGTCTGGTTCAATATTTTTGATGACAGGTTGGCTGTTTCAACACCAACCCTTTTTGCCATACTATCTTTAATTTTACTTATGCCTTCTTCGACTTCATCTTCGCTAGCGAAAACACTTTGAATGGGTGACAAATACCCAACAAAAATCAATAGTGCGAGTAAATAGTTTTTCATTTTTAAATCCTAAACAATTCAGTTGATAACTGAATTAAAAAATATGGTTAATCGTAAAGTGATGCCTTTTTTATAATGACAGCGCTTCGTTTGTTAATTTTTCTATTTCTGCCCCATAAATTAGAGCGGCAGAAGCAGCATCAATAAGGGTACGTCGTGCATTTAACAATTCTTGTCTAGCAGATACATAATCAAGATAGCCATATCTTCCTTTTTGATAGGCCAATTGAGTATCTTCCAGGGCTTCCTCTAGCATTGGAATAACCGACTTCCTTAATGCATTGGCAGTTAATATTGCTTGTTTTCTATTAGAGTATGCTCGTAGTAAATAATTTCTAAACCTCAGCTTAGTTACCTCTTTATCTACGACAACTTGATCACGTTCAGCTAACGCACTTGCAATTGCACCTGAATTTCGCTTTTCTGCAAATAAGGGCAAGCTAAAACCTGCTACTAGTGCGGTATCATTGCTTTCTTGAGAGCGCCTGACCCCTACAGACCATTTAATATTGGCATTAGACTCAGTTTTAGCTAACCGTATTTCGGCCTCTTTTAATCGCTGTTCATTAGCATAGATTTTAATAGCAGGGTTGTTCTCTAACTGAGCAAAAAGGCTGTTGAAATCACTATCATGACCAAACTGATAAAGGTCGCCATTCACTCTAGAGAAGGATACCGAGGTCTCTCCCCAATAGGCTGCTAATGAGAGTTTTAAATATTCTAAGCGTTTGTGTTCAGATTGAACTGTTAGGTTAGCCTGAGCAATAACTGCCTTTGACCGTTTCACTTCAGCCTCCGGTGTTGCACCTGCGCGATTGCGTTGAGATACAATTTTTAACGTTTCTTCTGCTAGGTCAAGTGCATTTTCAGACAATAAGACTCTTTGTTGAGCTGCAAGCACCTCAACAAATTTTTCAGTAACCTGAGCCATTAAGTTAAGTGCCGCAACCTCTTTCTCAGCGATGAGTAACGCTCTAGAACTTGAAACAAGTGCTATTCTCGCCGAGCGCTTATTTCCCATTTCAATAACTGAAGACAAAGCGACAGTTAGTTCCGCACTATCAAACTGATTGAATTCTCCTGAACCAGCAAAGTTTTCAGCTTCAATGTCCAGTTCATAAGCAGGAGTTAAATTTGCTGTTCTTTCACGTCCAATTAACATGTTTTGTTTGAATTCAAATATTTTTAGTTCGGGATTTTTTTTAAGTGTCCATTGAATAGCATCTTTGAGGTTTAG
>NZ_JACGWF010000192.1:0-1065 GCF_014077595.1 Colwellia sp. 6M3
CCGGTATTAATGTGAGCATTAGTGGTAGAAGCAAAAATACGACCCGCGCCACCTGTTGCTAAAACAGTAGCACGTGCTTTGAAGTAAACAATCTCACCAGTTTCAATGCAAATTGCGGTAGTACCAACAACAGCACCGTCACTATTTTTAACTAAATCTAATGCATACCACTCAGAATAAACGTTAGTTTTGTTTTTAACGTTCTGTTGGTATAAACAATGTAGTAATGCATGACCTGTTCTGTCCGCTGCAGCAGCTGTACGTGCCGCTTGTTCACCACCAAAGTTTTTAGATTGTCCACCGAACGGACGTTGGTAAATCTTACCTTCTTCCGTACGAGAAAAAGGTAAACCCATTTTCTCTAGTTCGATAATAGATTCTGGACCCGTTTTACACATATATTCGATTGCGTCTTGGTCACCGATATAATCAGAACCTTTAACTGTATCGTACATGTGTTGTTCCCAATGATCTTCATGAGCATTACCCAAGGCAACAGTAATACCGCCTTGTGCAGATACCGTATGAGAACGAGTAGGGAAAACTTTTGAAATCAAAGCACAAGATTTGCCTGATTCCGATATTGCTAGGGCAGCGCGCATACCTGCACCACCAGCGCCAATGACAATGGCGTCGAATTCACGAATTGGAACGCTCACTTACACACCCCACACAGTTAATAGGCCTGCTGCAAAGTATACGAGCAACAAAACAGAAAAGAAAAATTGTAAACCACCGCGTAAAAGCGCAGGTTTAATGTAATCAGAAAGTACTTGCCACACACCAATCCAAGCGTGAATTAACAACGCTACAATGGCTAGAATGGTAAATATTTTAGTGCAGATACTACCAAAGAATGCCTGCCAAACTTCAAACGTAACATCAGATGTTATAACGAAAAAGCCAACAAGATAAAAGGTGTAAAGTGCTAAAATAATGGCACTAGCACGAAGAAGAATGAAATCATGTACGCCACTACGGCCTACTGTTGCTGCATTATTTACCATAATCGAACTCCTACTACTACAGTAAGCACCAACCAAAGTGCAATGATAAGTTTAGCCG
>NZ_JACGWF010000156.1:0-4294 GCF_014077595.1 Colwellia sp. 6M3
GTTACATACAAATGTACAAATATAAAAATAGCTTTAAATTTCAATAGTTAAATTATTTTTTATTGACAAGTGATTGCACTTGGCTAACAACTTGTTGACGTATATGCGCTAATTTTGGCGCATCATCAGAAAAAGGAATAGGTCGACACAAATGCATAGCTTTAAGTCCTAATCGCGCCGTTAACATACCTGCGCCTAAGCCTTGTGCCATTCGTGCTGATAATTTCCCTAATAGCTCTACGCCTAACAAATCGGCACCTAAATCTGCAACTAACTCACTAGCGCCAGCATAAGCCATATTGATAATAACTTGTTTAATGAGTTTTACGCGGCTCCAATAGCCCAACTTCAAGCCATATAACGCAGAAATTCTATTTACCAACCGTAAATTTCGCCACAACATCAAAAGCATATCAATGATAGCAATGGGACTTAGTGCGACCAAGACTACTGATTCAGAGGAAAATTTTGCAATTTCTTTTAACGCTTTTTGATCTACCTGAGATAATACATTTCGCTCGTACAGCTGAATTATTTCTACGTCACTATACTCTTCAAGATTTAATTTTTGCCACGAGCTATGATCAAACTCAGCTAAATCACTAGGTAAGCGCTTTGAAATTTTATCACATAAGCTTTTGGCATCGACATTCGAGTCTTTTTTGAAAATACTTTGAGCCTGCTGTTGAAGGTTCTCTTGGTATTTAAACTGTCTAAGGCCCGCAAATTCTCGCCAAACAGTTCGGCCACAAACAAGTAATAAACCTGATAATAATATGGCATATAAACTGGCAATAATTGGTGATTGACTGAAACCATTAACAAAAAACTGTACAGCCTCAACCCCGACTAATGTAATAAACACAAGTCCTATCGTTCGCCATAGCCAGCTAGGTTTTTCTGTTTCGATAGTTATATTGTCTTCTACTTTCTCTATTTGCTCGTCGCATACCCAGTCTTGTTCGTTAACAATAATTTGTGGTGTATTGTCCTTAATGGGACCGTCATCAACATCAACACTATCAAATAGAATTTGCTGTTGGTATTTTTCTTTATTTTCTATCATTTCAATTTATCCCCAAGCAAAAATTGCAACATTTGATCCATGCGAAGATGCGGTAAACACTCGTCACTACTAACAGACTCAATCGGTGAAAAAGCAATATAATTGAAAGGTTGCTTCTGCCAATAATCCAACGTTGGAATACTCGCTGGGACCGCACCTGGAAATAGCGTAATCGTTTGGTCATTACTTAGTTGTCGTCCTTTAATTACAGGAATTGTTTGTCCTTGATATTGGCTTTTGCCCACTTTAGTTGCTTTAACGGATGCAATAGCCAATGTTTTCATTTTAATCGCATCAAAACTCAGTGTTTGCTTAGTTTGAAAAACAAGTTTATTCAATAAAGACACTAAGTTTTCATGTTGTTCAGGTGTGACATGATCCGCTTTTGTCGCGGCAAAAAGTAAACGGTCAATTTTAGGAGAAAACAAGCGCGAGAATATACTTGATTGACCATACTGAAAGCTTTCCATGATCATCGCTATAGCATTTTGCAAATCGGCAAAACTTTCAGGACCTTTGTTTAGTGGCGTTAAGCAATCAGCAAGCACAATTTGTCGGTCAAAATTAACAAAATGTTCTTTATAAAACTTCCGTACTACACGTTCTTTATATTCAATAAATCTTGCACGTAACATACCTATATAACAATCGTCCTTGGCATTTTGATACTCATTACTGTCGATATCATCAAAGCCACTGTAAGGGAAAAACTGTAAAATAGGAGCATCTTCTAGCTCCCCCGGAAGTATAAACCGTCCGGGTTGAATAACAGATAAACCAAGTTGATGACGAAAAAGTAACAGTAAATCGGTGTACTCTTTTGATAGTTGCGCTAAAACCGCTTCATCAACACTGGCGAAAGGATCAAATTCGGCTAATTTATCCAAAAAATCTTGAGCGTGCTCGCTTCTTGGTGCCTGTGTAAGCAACATAGTCGTTTGTTTTGACCATTCTTCGAAGGTTAGCGATAACATCGGTAAGTCGAGAAGCCATTCACCCGGATAATCAGTGATATCAATATAAAGTGTCGCTGACTCTGTAGCATATTTAAGAATTGAATCTTTCGGTTGATAACGAACAGCCAACCGTAATTCACTAATACCATTCGTTGGCTTCGGCCATTTGGGTGGCGATTGACATAATGCAGATAGTGCACCGTCATATTCAAACCTAGGTATATGGAGATGTTTTTGTGGTACACGCTTAGCAGCAATGTATCGGCCTTGATGAACAACATTAAAAAAGCTTAGCTGTGAATTACTTCCTTCATTAAGTAACTGATTGACTAATGAAGTAATGAAAGCGGTTTTACCACTGCGACTAAGCCCTGTTACGGCAAGCGTGACATGTTGATCGATAGACCGATTAACAATGTCGCTAGCTTTTTGTTTTAACTTTTCTAACTTCGCTTTATTAATAAGTGCCATACTTAATTACTATCTTTTATGTTTTTCAATATGTTGAAGAGAATAAGAATTACTGATGAACTTTAAAATGACAAGTGATATTTTCAATTACACAATTACTTTAACGTATTTTTCTAAAATTTTTATCTCGTTAACGTCTTTAAACGTTTGTTTGAAGATTATCTTAATAGACGCTATTTAACCTGATAATAGCGGTTTTACGCTTTTCTTACAGTACTTGTTTAATTTAATCACTTATATTTTGACAATAAAAAAGCGGCCAGGCCGCTTTAATTTATAACTTATTAATTTCTCGAGAAACGGTAAATTCAGGTGAAGTTACATAACGTTCTATGACTTGCAATTCTAACTCTAAGGTTTGGAATTTGCGTCTAATATCATGAAATGCTTGTTTTGGCGGCTCCCCTGCTTGCCAAATACGAGACTTAACTTTAATCGATTCATTGGTAATATCATCATCAGCATCATATTGCTGCGAGCTTGCTGATTTTTTAGTTTGGTATTGGCTGCCTTGAGCAAAATTGCCTTTGTGGGCATTACCCACATTAGCTGGCTTTTTATCTAAAATAAACCAAGCAGCGATATAAATAACCACAAACCACTGCATACCTAACAATACACCTGAAACGATCAGTATGCGTACCAACCATGATTCCCAACCAAAGTAATCGGCAATGCCTGCACAGACACCAGCTAACTTTCCTTGGCTCGTATTTCTATATAACTCACCTCGGGATTTGCTGGTCATAATTTATTTCTCCACTCCGGTGTTTCAACATCTAAAATAGCTTCAAGAGTTTTAATTCTGTCTGCCATTTTGTCAGCAAGTGCCGATAGCTCAGTTAATTGAATATACTCTTCTTCACTGAAGCCCTGGTTTATTTGGCGTTTACTTCGATAGTGTAGTATTAACCAAATAGGCGCTACGACGACCATAAATATAATGACTGGGGCGATGATAATCTCATCCACAATAATTCTCCTTTAATTTTGTCTAATACAAGACATGCGCAGGTATCGTCTACTTATTTAGTTTTAGCTTCTGATTTCATTTTAGCTTTCAATTGCGCTAATTCATCATCAACTTTATCATCTGATGCCAAATCTGCAATTTCATCTGCTAATGACTTGCTGCCCATATCGTAAGACTCAACCTGTGCTTCTATGTCATCAATTTTACGTTCGTAATGGTCGAAGCGACTCAACGCATCATTAACACGTTCACTGTCGATGTTCTTTTTCACTTTTAAACGTGAGCTAGCAGTTTTTTCACGCATAATAATCGCTTTTTGACGAGACTTAGCATCTGCTAGTTTGTCTTGTAGCTGCGAAATTTCACTTTGTAGTTTAGCAATATGTCCATCTACATGAGATAACTCGTCGGCCAATGCGCCTGCATTTTCAACACTTTTTTTCTTTTCCATTAACGCTGCTCGCGCTAAGTCTTCACGATCTTTACTTAAGGCTAACTCGGCTTTCTCTTGCCATTGCGCTGCATCAGATTCAAAACGGTTAATTTGACGTGCTAAGTCTTTCTTATCTGCTAATGTTTTTGCTGATGAAGAACGCACTTCAACTAGCGTATCTTCCATTTCTTGTATGATTAAGCGCACCATTTTTGCAGGATCTTCTGCTTTGTCTAATAAGTTGTTAATATTAGAGTTAATGATATCTGTGAACCTTGAAAAAACACCCATAATTACTTCCTCATTCAAAAATTTACTTTAATTGTCTTAGCTTTTACTATTCACGTTCTGCGCCAAGTTTTAAAATTAAAGTAAACTACTGATTAGTAATACTT
>NZ_JACGWF010000223.1:0-430 GCF_014077595.1 Colwellia sp. 6M3
CTAACGCACTTACCAATAGGAGCATCGCTGGCTAATTCCATAATGCCGTCTGAACTATCTGACAAACCGATTTCAGACTCACTACATAACATGCCGTGAGACGGTACGCCGCGTAGCTTGGCTTTTTTAATTTTAAAGTCGCCCGGTAATACCGCACCAACAGTGGCAACGGCAACTTTTAAGCCTAAACGACAATTTTTAGCACCACAAACAATGTCGACTAACTCGCCGTCATTAAAGTCTGGTCCTAAATTAATTTTTGTTACTTGTAGTTTGTCTGCATCAGGGTGCGGACCACACTCAACTACTTCACCAATTAATACACCGCTAAATTTTCCTGCAACAGGCTCTACGGCGTCTACTTCAAGACCAGCCATGGTAATTTGATGTGCTAATTCATCTGAAGATATAGCAGGATTAACCCACTCAC
>NZ_JACGWF010000277.1:0-240 GCF_014077595.1 Colwellia sp. 6M3
TACTGATTAATTGGCGTAAGCAACACCCACAGTCGCACTGGATGGTCCCGATTAAAAGCAACACGCAATACACCGTCATTGAATCTTACTCTGAGCATGACTTCAAAGTAGAAATGAGTGTATCTGCGCATGCCAGAAAACAAGACCCTTCGCTTCCTGAGTGCTGGCAGGCCAGACTGGTTCTTTATCCTGAGCCAATGGGGCCTGGAAAAATAAAAGGTCTGCTGTGCTCTTTGGATG
>NZ_JACGWF010000227.1:0-372 GCF_014077595.1 Colwellia sp. 6M3
AGTGCTTCAGTGACCATTTGCGGGCCTAAATTTGAACCGCCCACACCAATATTTACCACATCAGTAATACGCTTTCCTGAATAACCACTCCATAAACCTTGGCGAACTTTCTCACTAAAGGTTTTCATCTTATCTAGAGCTAATCGCACATCAATATTAATGTTTTTACCATCGAGCATTATTGGTGTTTCGCTGCGATTTCTTAACGCTGTATGCAATACTGCACGGTCTTCTGTGCGGTTAATACGTTCTCCGCTAAACATTTTTTCTCGCCAAGCTTCAACATCGCACTCTTTCGCTAAATTGAACAGCATATCCATTGTCGATGCTGAGATAAGGTTTTTTGAATAATCGAGAAGAAAAGGCGCAAGT
>NZ_JACGWF010000168.1:0-2670 GCF_014077595.1 Colwellia sp. 6M3
CTTTGACTAAAGCAATGGCATCTAATTTAAATTCTTTTGAATATTTTTTACGTTTTGTCATTTTCGATCTCCAGTTAAGTTCATTATCTCTTAACTGGGGTAGTCGAATCTATTAAACCACGTCACCTTGTACTTGAAATATCGGGGGCAGAATTTTCTTATATTTATTAAACATTTCATTTCCCTTAGATAATGACTTTTTTGAAAATTTCTTTTTAAAAAAAATTTCCTCAATCCACTCTAAGGTGGGCAACAGCGTGTTAAAGAGAAACTCTGGGTTCTTATTTAATATAGCTTTGTTGTGTATCTTCGCTTGATCTAGATAATATTTTAATTTCATTACGGTTTCAGCTGAGTCTACCAAGTAGATTGAATCTGGTAGATCATTTTGAATTAGTGTGTTTTTACTTGCAATCCCAAGTTCATTTACCACTACATCGTTGTATTCAGTTAATATTTTTATTTTTGCGAGAGCTTCTTTTTTTCTGTTATTAATGGCAGTAGTAGCCTTGGTGAATTCGCTCTGGAATTGTTGCTTGTCCTTCTCGCTAATTCGGTATAGATTTTTATGAATGTCTTGCATGACCGCTCGCGTGATTAGTCCGGTATTATTCTTCCACTCTTCGTTGTATGGAGTTAAGTATGAATCGCGCTCTGTTGAATTTGTATGTGAGTTAAAGTTTAAAAGCTGGGTTGGGTCAAATAGGTCGCTGCCTGCATGTACTGCTGTGTTTTTTATTGCGCTAAGCCCGAAACAAGTTATGCTTCTAAATTTGTCCTCCCTTACTTTCTGCTCGATCTTTGATTCAGGAACATCATTGTTGCAAAAACTAGGTCCATTCTGCATTAATTTTTCTAGAGATATAGAGAACAAAGATGAGACACCCTTATCACTATGCTTTTTAAGTATTTTTTCGTTAATAGTAGACGTATTTAAAACCAAACTTAGTTCCGCTATTGCTCCATTATGAGATAGTCTAAGCTTACTTCTTTTAAAAGTGAGAATTTCATCAGGCTTACTCATTTTAGCGCTTCGTTCCGAAATAAAATTAAGTAAAGCCTCTCTTCTATCCGTATTTGGACCTATAGTTTCCGTGATATGATAATCGCTGGCTCTGCCTTTAAAGTATTCACTTTCAATGTGGCTAATGTATCCATTTGATCTTCGTAAAAACTTAAAGTCACTATAGCGCAGCTTAAGTATGTCGCTTCCTTGAACTCGTAATGACGCCATTATAAATTGAAAAAGAAGATGTTCGCCTTCTGTTGTAGGGCAAACGTTATCGTTTGGATTTTTTGAGTATGAAAACATTTCAAATATAATTTTTTCTGTGAATAAAAATGATTTTCCAGTACTTAATTGTACTTTATTACCCTTCGTTTGATATATTTCTTCATTCTTGAAAAATTCATCGGTTACCACTTTTACAAACGAACTATTTGTGAATGATAAAAGGACTAATTCCATTGCGTTTTTTAGTTCTTCGGAGGGATTTGTAGCTTGGTGATATGCTTTTCTCAACGTATTGAGAATCTTACACTTCATTCTTATTAAGTATGCTTTGTAGTCATTCGTATTTAAATCAGACTTTTCTTTGCTGATAATCATGAATTCATTACGGAGTAATGAATTGTTTCCTCTAAAAAATTCAATAAGTATGTGCTTGCTCCTTTGAATCTCTAAAAGAGCGGTATCCGTTGTAATGTTAAACGAATTAATAAGTAATTTCGGAGAGCCTAATCGTGCATAGCGATCAGCGCCAATCCCTATGTCATCTCGTCTAAGCCAAGTGTGTTGAGAAAGCCAATTAGTTAATGTATACGATTCATTATCATCATCAGGAGCTATTTTTGTCTCGCTTAAGGTAATTAGGTACTCTATTTTTATGTCATCAATGAGTGCTGTGAATGAAGGTTCTCTGAGGCACCTCGTTAAGTATGATTTAAGATCTTTAAGCCCAGTTGATTGTGTTTTACAGCCGTCATCCACGCGTTGAGCTTCGTATAGTTTAAATATTTTAGCTTTGTTTTCCTTTTGTAAGTCAAAGCAATGTAGGAATGCTAGAAAAGTTAGACTTTGCTGTCTAAAAAGTTGTTCTCTAGATTTGTACATTTGATCCGTACTGAACAAGTAATTGACATACATAAACGCTTGGAATATTACGCTTTTATAAGGACATTCAGTGTCTGTAAGTTCCAATCGCTTTCTATTTGATAAAAGGTAAGTGGTGGCTTTGATATCAAAAGGTACATGCGTAACTTTTTTGTTTGAATTGAACTCTTGTAGAGACAACTCTTCAGTAGTTAATCCCATTGCTCACTCCTATTTTGGCCCATTACATTAAGTTCAAAGGCTTCTTTATAATTGCAAGAACGAATGTAATTCGCGGTGGTGGCAGGGGCATATCTTTGATTTATGGTATGCCCTAATAGTTTTGCAACTGCTAAGTATACGAGGGAGGTTGATGTAACATTCTCTGTTAGTATGTTATTTTCCTTAGCTATGTCGTAAAATTTGTCTGTTCCAAAGGTATGTCTCAAGCGTGAGCGTCCGCCAAAAGGCACCTAACATTTAAACCAGCCAAACAGTAAGCTTTCCTAAAATTAATTAGGGATCAGCATATGCAATTAGCTACACAACAAAAATGGACTGCTTTTATTGAGCAGCAA
>NZ_JACGWF010000115.1:0-10198 GCF_014077595.1 Colwellia sp. 6M3
TGTGGTACAACAGCCTCCGACTTCATTCGTATCTGGATTATCAAATTCCTAACGTTTTTGAATCAGTGGGTAGAGAATTAGAAATGGTTGCTTAACTAGGTTGACTGAATTTGGTTGACCACGTCAGAGGTCTTAATCTTTATAATGAAGAGTCCAAAAGTTTTAGACATTTAACGACAAAGACCCAAAATGCTCAAATTAGTAATGATGGTATCAATACTCTATTTGAAGATAGCGAAGGTAAAATATGGATAGGAACCGAGAACGGGTTAAATATTTTATCGATTAAAGGTGATGTCTGGGATGTAGTACAAATACAACAGAAACTAGGAGATAAAACCAGCTTGTCGCATAATACCGTTTATTCAATTATTGAAACTCAAGACAATGAAATTTGGATAGGTACTAATGGTGGTGGTATTTCAGTCTTTGATTTAGCAGGTAACTTTAAGCGCACAATAAAGTATGCTCTAAAAAAAGAAGATAGCTATGCTAATAAGTATGTGAATGCACTTTTTAAAGATAAAAAAGGCAATATTTGGGTTGGCACCGTTGATAACGGCTTATTGAAGTATGTAGTTGGTGATAATAGCGTTGTTCATTATAAATATGACGATAGTGATGATAAATCAATTAGTAGCAATACAATACATAATGTATATCAAGATTTTGAAGATAATATTTGGATAGCGACTGATAACGGCTTATCTATTTTTAATAATGAAACTAAGTTATTTGAGAGGTTTACTTATTCAGCAAGTAATCATTATAGCTTAAGTAGTAATTACATCATGAGTTTTTTTGAAGACCAAAATGGTTTGATGTGGATTGGCACAAATAATGGTTTAAATCGTTGGGATCCATCGATGACAACATTTAACCAATACACTGAAAGGGAACACCCTGCAATCGATCGACAAAATATAACTAGTTTTGCCCAAGCATCATCAGATAGTATTTATTTCAGTGCTTATAACGGTCGAATATACCAGTACATAGTCAGTACTGATAAAGTTATAGAACTAGAGTTAAACAAATTCTTTGAAAATTTACGTGTTATGACTCTGTTTTATGATAATTATTCTCTTTGGGTTGGTACTAGAGCTACAGGTTTATATAGGGTTGATTTAAACACAAATATAATTACTACCTACACCCATGATGAAATGGATGAAAACTCAATATCGGCAAACAGCATTACCGATATTATTAAAGATTCTGATGGAAACCTATGGGTTTCTACATTCTATCAGGGTCTGAATATGCTTAATAAAGATGGTGATTTCGTACGTTATATTAGTGATAAAAATGCGCCCAAACAAGGGCCAAGTAATAATGCTATTTTACATCTACTGGAAGATGAGCAAGGTATTATATGGGTTGCAACATACGGAGGAGGATTGAGTCGTTTTGATCCAAAGTCCGGTGAATTTGAACATATCTTAAATGATAAAAATAATGCCAACAGCCTTTCTAGTGATTTTTCTTGGTACTTATTATTAGATAACGATAAAAACCTATGGGTCAGTACTCAAGCAGCAGGATTAAATGTATTATCCTATGAGAACAGAGTTGCGAAAAACTATAAATTTAAACGCATCGGCACAAACGATGGCATGAAAAGTCAAACAGTTTATGGCATGATTCAAGATAGCTATAACGATATATGGTTAAGCTCAAATCAAGGTATAACAAGGTATTCAGTCAATTCTAAAGTTTTTAAGCACTTTGATCTAAGCCACGGATTGGTTGATTTAGATTACAATCATGGTGCAATTTTTAAAAGTGTCGATGATGTGATTTACTTTGGCGCAGGGAAAGGCGTTTCAAGTATTCAACCCAGTAAAAATCGAAATAAAATACAGCCCCCACAAGTACGATTAACCAATGTCTTTAAGCTTAATGAACCTATGGCGTTATCAACAGCCATCACAGATCTTAAAAGCTTAGAACTTGATTATGATGATCAATTGATTTCATTTGAGTATGTTGGGCTTAATTACGCTTATCCTGAGTCTACTAAATATAAGTATCGCTTACTTGGCTTTGATCAAGCTTGGCTAGATGCAGGTAAGTCACGCCGTGCTACCTATACCAATCTGCCTGCAGGTATGTTTCAGCTGCAAATAATAGCGGGCAATAGTGACAATGTATGGAGTGAACCAGGCTATACCTTAGATATAATTGTGAAACCAGCACCATGGAATACTTGGTGGGCCTATATTTTATATACTTCTGCTGTGGCGCTAGCTTTATTGTTTTATTCTCGTTTATTAAATCGTAAATTAGTTGTTGAGCAGCAACAAAAGCTCTATTTAGAACAGCAGGTTTATGATAAAACTGAGAAGTTTACATCTAAAAACTTAGAGTTAGCTCAAGCCAATAAACAATTAGAAAAAGCGGCAATTGTTGATAAAGTTACGGGCGTAAAAAGCCGTCGCTATTTAGATATATATATTGAACAAACTAGTCAATTAATGAACCAAATGCACCAAAATTTATTACCTGTGCAAAGAGAAATGTTGCCACGGCTTTATATTTTAATGGTACGTCTTAAGAGTAAAGAAGCGGTGAGTAATAGCCAGTTAATCAATCTTACTGATTTATTGCATTATAGTAGAAACAACGATGATCTCGTTATTCGTTGGTCGAATGATACTTTTGCGGTTATTGGCTATGAAAAGGGCAATAATGCCAATGAATTAGCTGCGCGTTTATCAGGTAGATTAAAAAGCGTGGTTGATGTTGATGACGCTACGGCCATTAATATGGCCTATTCATTCTTTCCATTTAGTCGAGAAAATCCTCTAGACTTATCTTGGGATCAAATCAGTGTGATGATAGAACAAGCATTAAATTATACGGATGAAAATAAGCAGCTTTCATGGTTAGGCTTATGTGGACCAAAATCTAATGTTTTTGACTATTTACAGTTGATGAAAAAAAGCAGCCTCACTAACTTAAAAGAACAAATAATTATTAAGTCAGGCTTAGTCTGATGTTCGTTGCTCTTTTTGCTTCTGTTGCTGATATTGCTTCGGCGTGGAGTCAAACATTTCTTTAAAGCAACGGCCAAAATAAGTTTGCGACGAAAAGCCAACATCAAGTGCTATACGACCAATTTGAGAGCCATTTTGTAATAGCACTTTTGCTTTGTTAAGGCGAAATTCTTTTATGAAGTTATTCGGTGTTATGCCTATTAATGCTTTAATTTTACGTTGCAACTGACGCTCGCTCATTGCCATTCTGGCTGATAACTGTGTAATGTCTAGATCAGTATCTGTATACACCTCAGCGGTTATCGATTCGAGCTTTTCTAAAAATTTATTGTCAAGTGTGACATCCTCATCACTTGTATAAGCTAAGTCTGCGACGTTTTCAATGCTATTAACTTTTCTACTTGTTTGCAGATTTTTATTAAAGCTTTGTAAATAACTTTTTTGTAATTCTTCTCTATTAATAATTAAGTTATCTATGCGTGTTAATAGCTCTTGATGATTAAAAGGTTTACTCAAGTACTCATCGGCTTGTAAATTTAAACCATGTAAGCGGCTATCAAGATCAGAACGGGCTGTTAATAATATCACCGGAATATGAGAGGTTAATTCATGGCTTTTAAGTTGTTGTAACACGGCAAAACCGTCAATGCCGGTGAGCATAATATCGCAGACGATAACATCAGGAATGTATTCTTGGGCAAGTGTTAATCCAAGTTCACCGCTACCCGCTATCAAGCTATGATGTTGCTGCTCTATTACTTGTTTAATATGGCTTTGCATATCCAAGTTGTCTTCTATAATTAAAACAACCTTTTGACTATGGTTTCTAATATCTTGAACTGAATTGTGAGGTTCAATTAACAAAGAAGATACTTCAGTTTGAGAAATACTTGTTGGTGTTAGCTTCTCGTCAGATATGGCAGTGGCACTAGGAATAATTAAGGAAAATTTACTACCTTTACCATACTCACTAAAAACATTAATTTTCCAATGATGTGCTTTAACCAGTTCATTCACCAAAGATAAACCAATACCAACACCGAAAACGCCTTTGTTTTGTTCGTCATCTGCGCGTTGAAAACGCTCAAATATTTTACTTTGTGAGGCTGTATTTATACCTATCCCGGTATCAATAATATCTAAGATAAAGTTGTCATTGTTGCTGTGAGCAATAACTTGAATACTGCCACCCGCTGGCGTGTATTTAATGGCGTTCGCTATTAAATTAAAAATAATTTTTTCAAATGCTTGGGCATCACAATCTAACCAAATATGTTCTGGGATATCGCAGGTTAAGGTCAAGTTGTTTTGAGTGGCAAGACGCGAAAACGAGTCTGCTGGCATCGACATTAATGTTTGCAGTCGATAGGTCGCCATAGTTAATTGTGGGTTATCAGATAAGCGAGATAGCTCAAGGAGTTGTTCAACCATACGAACTAAACGTAAACCATTGCGCTTCGCTGTTTTAAGCTCTTTACTCTCTTCCTCTGTTTGAGCTTTAACCAAGTAGCGATCTAAAATTCCATTAATAATTGTTAACGGAGTCCTAAACTCGTGGGAAATATTGGCAATAAACTTATCTTTTAAATCTAACGCTTGTTGTTCTGCAAGTTTACGTGCAGTGAGGTTAATAAAGGTAATCACAACTAAGGGTTGCTCTTCTCTTTCTGCCCATTGTAATTCTGCTTGTACAGGGAATTGAGTACCGTCTTTTCGGGTAGCCGTACACTCTATCGATATGCCAGCCTCTTTTCGTTGTAAAGTATAAACATTACTTTTGAAGTCAAAAAAGTAATGCATTTGATCATCTGTCGAGAAAAAATCGCTAACACTTGTGGTAATAATTTCACGCTCTAAACATTGAAAAAGTTGTACAGCGGCGGGGTTTGCTGAAAGTACTGTCCCATCTGTGCTAGTGGTTAATATGGCATTACTTGAGACATTAACTATCGCTTTGTCTTCACTATTAAGCATTGCACTGGTTAACACTTGATTAAGCTTCACTAATGTTTGCTGTTCGGTATTTTGTAACTCTATTTTCTTTTGATTTTTATATCCTAAACGATTTTTTCGATAAATAATCGTCATTAATAACGTTAAAGCAATACCGAGCCAAGTGGCAATTAATATCGACTGCAAATACGAGTTTATATTGTAATGCAGGTTTAACTCGGTACCCGCTAAATGCATGAATACTGAACAAGCTATTAATAAAATCAAATAAAGCTCAGACGTAAATTCTGGTGTTACTTCTGTTGGCGGCTCATCAGTTATTACAGAGTTATTAGCGGCAATAATGAGCGAGCAATACGGAATAAGCACTAACAACGTTAGTAAGTATTCTGGTAAATAAATGATGAACCAATTGTTTAGATAATCAATCATGTTATCTAGCAATAATGCAGCCGCGGAAATTGCGAGAACGCCATAAATTTTGCGCCAAAAATTACTATGACATTGAACACAATTTGTCGCTAAACGAATGAAAATAAGTACAGCTATTAGCAAATGGAACAATTGAGATGAAGCTACTTTATTTTCAATCTTATTTGAAAACTCTATAGGGAGTAAAACGAAATAACTAAAACATATCAGTGTGAAGAATATGGCGGCTACACGGTTACTGATATTTTTATTACTTTTAGTTTCATTATTATGAGGGTTAGTTTCTATTGCTAGAATGACAAAAAAATAACTGCAAAGTGTGAAGAAATCTCGGATCAAAAGGTCATCACGTAAGATACTAAAACTGAAAAGTAAGTTAGATATCAAAGCAGAAAGCAGGGCGAGGGTTATAAACTGCCAAAAAAGTTTTAGTTCTCGTGTGTTAATTCGCAGGTAGCTATTAACAATGAACCCTACACTGAGCAGTTGTAAAATAAGTAGCGGGCCTTGTAAACGCCAGACATCACTTAAATTAAACATATCGTTTATTAAAAAATATGGCAGTAAAGTGAGTACAACACTAGCAGTGAGCAATAGTTTTCTATTTTTTATCTGCAAATTTGCAACCCAATATTATATGACAACAAGTGTATTTTTATATTTAATTTGTTGGCATTTATTTAACTTTTTACATTATACAGTATGTTAATGCTTTGTGAATAATCATAATTGATTTAGTCATTACCCAAAGCATATTACTCATTTATACAAAATAAAAAGCTTCGCTAGGGTTAAGGTGATTTGTAAATACAGCCATTTGTTTCAAGCTCTGTAAGATAAATACGCGTCATTAATTCTAATTGATGATAATTAGGTAACATATGTTGGCACAGTTGATAAAAAGCCTTGTTGTGGTCTTTTTCTTTTAAGTGAGCAAGCTCGTGTACCACGATCATATTTAATAAAGATAGTGGCGCACGTTTGAACATACTACCAATACGGATCTCATTTTTACTTTTTAATTTACTACCCTGCACACGAGAAACATAAGTGTGTAACCCTAATGCATTGTTAATAATATGAATTTTATCGTCATACTTTACTTGGCTCAAGGGCGCAGATTTTTTTAGGTATTGTTGCTTAATCGCAAGAGAATACTCTCGTAATGCTTTGTCTGATGTAATCTCATGTGGTTCAGGAAACTGGGTTAATAAATAAGTCTTTAAATTACCATCATTAATAAGCTGAATAACTTGTTGTTGAGTTTCAGCGGAGTAATGAGATAAGTACTTTAACGGAGTGGTCATTGGACTATTAATATTTCTAAATGTTGGTTTCAGCGATTATTACACAGCTTACGCTATTTTTATTTTAACGTTCAGTATTTTTTTTACTGAGTTTTAACTTAATTTTAACTCACTGCTAGATAATCGTTAGAGCAAAAAATGTGACTTTAATTGTATGATAATTAAACTATACTTGATTTCGAGAAAAAAGATTTAATAACTCCAATAATATTGAATGACAATTAATGATAAGGGACTACAAATGATAAAATGGCCAACACTAACTCAGTTTATAGCACTATTGACGGCGGTGTTTTTGCTCGTTGCCTGTTCGAAGCAAGAGCCAGTTGTAAAAGCCAATGAGCCTGCAATAGTTAAATCAATATTTAAAACTTATAGCGCAGAAGAATTTTATAAAACGCGCACAGTATTTGGCTCTTCAATAAATACCGATGCAACCGCAGTATTAGTGAGTGACGATGAAAGCGGTATTTATAACGCTTATAAAGTACCTTTAGATGGTTCAACAACAACCCAGCTAACTCATTCAACTAAAGAGTCGATTTTTGTCGTTAGTTGGTTTCCTGATGATAATCGATTTTTATACAGTGCAGACAAGGGTGGTAATGAACTAGATCATTTGTTTGTACAATCGGTAGAAGGCAAAGTTAAAGATTTAACCCCAGGTGAGGGTTTAAAAGCCTTTTTCATGAGTTGGCATGAGGATAATTCGCAATTTTTTGTTGCTACAAATGAAAGGGATGCTAAATTTTTTGATATTTACGTATATCAAGTCGCTGACTACTCCAGAGCCCTTGTTTATCAAAATAATTCTGGTTACTCACCTGAAGTGGTAAGCCCTAATGGTCAATATATCGCTTTAAGTAAAAGTAATTCTAATGCTGATTCTAACTTGTATCTAGTTGATTTAGCTAATAAGCAATCCTTAGCGCAATTAATCACAGAGCACGAAGGTAATGTTGAGCATAGTGCTTATACATTTACCCGTGATAATAAAGCACTCATTTATTCAACCAACGAATTTGGCGAATTTAATCAAGCTTGGTCTTTTGATTTAGCCAGTAAAGAAAAATCAGTAAACTTTGCTGTAAATTGGGATGTCAGTTTCACCTATTTTTCTAAAGATGGCCGTTATCAAGTTCATGGTATTAACGCCGATGCACAAACTAAAATAGAGATCATTGATCTTAACACTAATAAAAAACTCACTTTACCTGAAATGCCAAGTGGTGATCTTCGTGGTGTTAATTTTTCCAGTGATGGTAAGAAAATGGTTTTCTACATAAACTCTGATACGTCACCTTCAAACTTATTTGTGCATAAGCTAGGTAGTAGTTTAATAAAGCGCTTAACAAATACAGGGAACCCAAATATTTTAGAAGAAAACTTAGTTGTAGGCGAAGTCGTGCGTTTTAAAAGTTTTGATGGCTTGGAAATTCCCGGTATTTTGTATAAGCCTAAACAAGCTGCCATACAAAAAGTTCCTGCGTTGGTTTGGATACATGGTGGTCCTGGAGGGCAAAGTCGCAAAGGTTACTCGGCGCTTATTCAGCATTTAGTCAATAATGGTTATGCTATTTTTAGGATTAATAACCGAGGTTCTAATGGCTATGGAAAAACATTCTACCATTTAGATGATAAAAAACATGGCGACCATGATTTAAAAGATGTGGTTTATAATAAGTATTACTTACAAACGTTAGATTGGATTGATGAGGATAAAATTGGCGTTATTGGAGGTAGCTATGGTGGTTATTTAACTATGGCGGCAATGGCCTTTACTGATGAGTTTGAAGTAGGCATAAATATTTTTGGAGTAACAAACTGGGTTAGAACTTTAGAAAGTATTCCGCCATATTGGGAAGCCTTTCGCCAATCACTTTATGATGAACTTGGTGATCCAAGTACAGATAAAGAGCGTTTACATAATATTTCACCAGTATTTTTTGGTCAAAACGTTAAAAAACCTGTACTAGTTGTACAAGGGGAAAATGATCCAAGAGTATTAAAAATTGAAAGTGATGATATGGTGGAGTCTATTCGCAGTGGCGGTACTTATGTTGACTATTTAGTATTTGACGATGAAGGTCACGGCTTCAGTAAAAAAGCGAATCGAATCAGTGCTTCAAATAAGTTTTTAAGCTTTTTAAATGATCACTTATAAGTTTTTAAAAGTGTGATGTAAAAATAGCGAACATAGTGTTCGCTATTTTTTTCTGAGGCTATTGAAAGTTTATTACTTATAACTTTGATAAAAATTAATTAAGCCAATGGTCGAGCTGTCATGCTGGTTATTTAAGTTTCCAGATGATAACTCTGCTTGAATATTGTTGGCTAAACCTTTACCAAGTTCTACACCCCATTGGTCGAATGAACAGATTTGTAAAATAATGCCTTGCACAAATATTTTATGCTCATACATAGCAATTAAACTGCCTAGTGAACGTGGTGATATCCGTTTCATTAATATGGTGTTGGTAGGGCGGTTACCTTTATGAACTTTGTGTGGGGCAACTTTATCAATGTAATCTTGTGTACGACCCTTTGCTTTTAAATCCGCACGCACTTGAGTTTCATTAACACCCTGCATAAGGGCTTGAGTTTGAGCGAAAAAATTTGCCATTAAGGTTTCATGATGACCATGTACGGGCGTAACACTCTCAACTGAGCCAATAAAGTCTGCAGGCACAACATTATTGCTTTGATGTAGGTATTGGTAAAAGGCATGTTGACCGTTAATTCCTAATTCACCCCAAATCGACGGTACAGTGGGATATGAAATAGAGTCACCATCCCACGAAACAGACTTACCGTTACTTTCCATCTCAGCTTGTTGTAAATATGCTGACAACATGTGTAAAGTCTGGTCATAAGGCAAAATAGCTTGAGATTGCGCACCGAGAAAAGTACAGTTCCAAACACTGAGTAGTGCCAAAATAACAGGTGCATTTTCTGCTAGTGGAGTATTACAAAAGTGTTGATCAATTTCATGCGCGCCTTCCAGTAATTCAATAAAGCGTTCAAAACCTAAGTCGATAGCGATAGGTAAACCAATCGCAGACCAAAGTGAGAAACGACCACCTACCCAGTCCCACATATCAAAAATATTTTCTTCAGCGATACCAAATTCCATGGCATTCTTTTTATTTGATGATACGGCAACAAAGTGCTGAGCAATGGCTGATTGATCAAAAGATGAAGATACGAGCCATTTCATAGCCGTTCTGGCGTTGGTCATTGTTTCTGTGGTAGTAAAGGTTTTACTTGAAACAATAAATAAGACCTTTTCTGGATTCAAAGGTCTAAGTACATTAGCTATTTGGGTACCGTCAACATTGGAAACATAATGGACATTCACGCTATTATCACTGTATTGGTCTAGTGCTTCAGTGACCATTTGCGGGCCTAAATTTGAACCGCCCACACCAATATTTACCACATCAGTAATACGCTTTCCTGAATAACCACTCCATAAACCTTGGCGAACTTTCTCACTAAAGGTTTTCA
>NZ_JACGWF010000219.1:0-495 GCF_014077595.1 Colwellia sp. 6M3
CTTTATCTCAGCTGTCTACCTTAGAGCAGAAAGATTTATCATTTAGTTTTCAGTACTTCCAAATTATTGCCGGTGAATTAACTCTGCCTGAAAATTTTATTCCTGAAACTATTAATGTCGCTGCGATACTGCCAAAAAGTAAGTGGCAGAAATACAATCGTGTCGACCACAGTTATCCATGGCTAAAAAGTATAGATAATATTACACAGAGTCAGCCATAATACTTGACTAAAACAGTCAAGTTTAAGATAATTACCCTAGTTAACCTGTTTTAAGTTGAGTTTTATGTCAAATCCTGAATTACCTATTAAATTTTCCGACGCTGCGGCGACTAAAGTATTGACGTTGATCACTGAAGAAGAAAACCCAGACTTGAAATTACGTGTTTATGTTACGGGTGGTGGCTGCTCTGGTTTTTCGTATGGTTTCACTTTTGATGAAAAAGTCAACGACGGTGATATGACGATAGAAAAAAAAGGCGTTACTATGGTAATC
>NZ_JACGWF010000253.1:0-254 GCF_014077595.1 Colwellia sp. 6M3
TGAATTTGATTACTCAAGCGCTTATTCTGGCGGCCTTAATGTTGCTTTTATGTCAATTTACACTTCAGCTAGTGATGATCAACAAGGGAAAGCAAAACAAAATGCTCATATCCAGATTGATAGTATTAATCTGGATATGAGCATTTTGTTTTGCTTTCCCTTGTTGATCATCACTAGCTGAAGTGTAAATTGACATAAAAGCAACATTAAGGCCGCCAGAATAAGCGCTTGAGTAATCAAATTCACGATTAGGT
>NZ_JACGWF010000250.1:0-255 GCF_014077595.1 Colwellia sp. 6M3
ATGTTTCCCATTGCGGGGCTATAGCTCAGCTGGGAGAGCGCCTGCCTTGCACGCAGGAGGTCAGCAGTTCGATCCTGCTTAGCTCCACCACTTCTTCACTAAGAATTGAAAGACCAAACTTAAGTTACGCTTTGTTTAAGCTACTTTAAGTTTGGTTTTTAACCAAGTCACCACCGAATGCGTGTGAATGACAAGTTCTTTAACAATCTGGAAAGCTGATATAAATACCGGTATTTATATGGCAAACACGGTGTC
>NZ_JACGWF010000161.1:0-3264 GCF_014077595.1 Colwellia sp. 6M3
TCTTCTATATCTTGAAATCGCTTTTTGACCAATGCCAACTTTTCCATTTCATCAACATCACAGTCAAGGTGATCTTCGCACCGCCAGATAATTTTCTTTCTAATAGCATTGGGGCGTTCTGGCGATGATGCAACTATTTCAGTTCTGGTATCAACATGTTTTTTATGGCAGGCTGAGCAATCGGCATTGTGAAAATCAATTGTTCGGGTTGGCATGATAAGCTCTCACTTGATTGAGTTAATGAAAAAAATCGTTTGGTGCCAAATTCAATTGGATGATCTGCTTAGGGCTGAAGCCGTGGCGAAGGAGTTCGAAGTCTTTCATCTGCACCTGAGATTTTTGGCCTTCGCCAATAACTTGATAAAGGCTACCAATGTCAGTTTTGATTAGCTGGCTGTGAGGTGAGATTTCTACTATTTTTGATGTACTAATGTAATCGACACAGATACCCCATAAAATTTTACCGATCAATTCTTCACCTTCAGAAATAGACACGATGTGCCAGTTTTTAACTACTGTACTCATGATCTGAACTCCATCAATATTTGAGATGATCATAGAAGAAGTTCAGTTAAAAAGATAATCAAAGCGTGGATCTAATCTCGACTTTTTCCTCTGAAATAGGCGTTGGCGATTGACTGCTGCTATGGTCATGATCAGACAACTGAACATAGTTATTTTATCTTCAATGTTCTTAGGACAAAAGCGCCTAAGTTCCCCATCTACAAATTTTAGTTTAACCAAACAAACCTCTTCAGGTGTTAGTGCATGTGCTAGTAAGTCATACCAAGCCTTGATAGCTTGCTGTTTGGGTTTTTTATCTATATATGTATCCATTTTCTCCTATTAGTTATTTATGCCCCGTTATTGGGAAAGGTAATTAACGGAGGAGTTAGGCAATTAGTACCAGCAGAATGAAAATTCTAAGTGGTTTCATTTTGGCTACATTAGAAACCAACGGGCTAACCTTTTAATAAAGATCAAATTAATTCATTGATATTCTCATTTTCAATTTAAAAACTAAGTGCGACTTTTTAGTCGAAATCGTGCGCTGGCTTAACTGGATTAACACGCTATCATATCTGAACTGATGCGCTGTTTGGACCGGAGTATGCAATTAACAAGGACACCCATCTTGAATTTAAAACCCTAAACACTATGCTAAACTAAAATATCCCCAGGACATTATCTCAGGTGAGTTATGGCTACGCTAAGGAAACAACAAATCAGTTTAGTCGATACCCCGTATTACCATTATGCGGCGCGTTGTGTACGTCGCACTTTTTTATGTGGCGAAGCTGCTTTATCAGGACAAAGCTTTGAGCACCAGCGAGGGTGGGTAGAAGACAAACTGCACTTTTTCAGCCAAGTCTTTGCTTTTTTAATTGAGTGCCTTAAATTTGTCCGAGTACGTTGATTAGACTATTTTTGTCAGGCAAGTGATATAGAATTATTCTTCATTTTGGGCTACAATAAGATAAAATATAGGAGTTAAATATGACTAGTGAAATATTAAAAGTTAAACACCAAAACACTCGCACTTTTATTCCAAAAATGAGTAACTTTGAAACAAGCTCTAGTTACGAAGGGTTATATTTAAAAAAAGAAAATACAGGTAAATCTATTAGTGATTTGAAACTAAAGTATGCGCGATAAATATGGCGTGAGCCAAGATAGTTATTGTTATAAAAATTCTGATGTACTTGTTAATAAACTAAACATAGAAAACCATGAAAGCTTGGCAGAAGCTGAGCTCGCCTTTACCGCCATTCGATTTAGCGAATATTCTTCAAAAATCACCTCAATAAACAAGTTCAATTTAAATCACCTTCAAACTTTAAATTTTCACTTATTCCAAGATGTTTACGATTGGGCTGGTGACATAAGAACAGTTGATATTGCGAAAGGAGCATCACGCTTTTGTACTTGTGGCCGAATTGATGCAGAAGCCCAAAAACAATTTTCTAGAATTCCATCACTTTTAAATATCAACAATCAAGAACAGCTAATCATTGAACTGTCTGATATTTTTTGTGAGCTTAATATTATTCATCCTTTTAGAGAAGGCAATGGGCGAACACAAAGATTTTTCTTTGAAGAGCTATGTTTCTTTTTAGGATTGAATATAACTTGGCCTGATATTTCAAAAGAAGAATGGATTAAAGCCAATATTGATGGATACAACGGTCACCTAAAAAGCCTAGAAGACATATTTACTGGTGCTATTTCGGATATTTGATATTTATTTAAATTAAGGTTCAGCTGGATCGCAAACCGTATTTATATGCAAACGCGATACTATGATTCATTTATAAGGCGCTATTAGTAATAGTCAAATCAGTAGTATTGTTTATAGCAATGTATTTACTGCTGGCGTATTAACCTTTGATTCATTAGTCGACTCTGAGTCGTGCTGTGATTATTTAGAAGTCTCTTTAGATGGTGAAGTAGTCTTTCGTATAAGCACACAGGATTGGCAAGCAAATGAGATTACTCTTGAGTCTGGTTTTCACGAAATCAGCTTTAACTATGTAAAAGATGGCAGTGTGGCTCGAGGAGAAGATGCTGCATTTATTGATAACTTAGTATTTTCTTCGAATTAACATTATTATCTAAAATGAAAGTGGGTACTATGCTCACTTTCATTTCTGGTAATATTTATATCTAATTAATTTTGTTGTATATGAGGTTATATGAATAAACTTAAGGTACTGACTCTGTTGCCGCTAGTCATGTTATTTGGTTGTGCGCAAAATATTGAAACACCAAATGGCGCATCGCAGTGGGACTTTGATCACGAAGTTCAATTTAAACAAACTGACTTAGAAAACGGTAAACATCATTTACAAGTTATTGCTAAGCAAAATACTGAGTTTAGTAAGTTGGCCACTTTTTTAATGCGTCAATCTCTACGTATTTGCAAAAGTTACGGCTTTAAAATTGAAGTGTTAGAAGGGGTAGAGCGCTTTGATGATAAATTATCATTTCCTAATATGATTATGCCTTCATTATCTGCGAATATTGAATGCCCTAATCCGTAGTGTTTTGAAAGTTTCTACAGTCAGTAATAAGTAATAAGTAATAAGTAATAAGTAAAAATAAAGTAAGCTAAGAGGCACAGAGGTGTTAAATTAATTGTGAGCGACTCGCCATTCACACCTAACCTAGTTTCACATTCCAGGGTAACATAGCTTCTATCGTTTTTTCACTGACCTCACCACTGAGCTGTTCAAGACAATAAGCGATGTAATAAAAGGGAATTAA
>NZ_JACGWF010000262.1:0-251 GCF_014077595.1 Colwellia sp. 6M3
CGAGCTGTGATAAGGCCAAACTTGTTCATGAAACTCATAAGCTTAGGAATGTTAGCTTTAGCTTTACTATCCCAAACTGATGCTGTGTGACAACCAGATTGGTATGCACCGTCAACTAAAGGAGAGAAAGTTGATGCCAACGGTAAAACTGTTGTTGACGAAAATGGCGATGCCGTATTAGAAGAAGCTTACTCTGTTGCTACTGGCACAGTGTTAACGATTGATACTAAAGCGAAGAAGTTATTAAACGG
>NZ_JACGWF010000274.1:0-243 GCF_014077595.1 Colwellia sp. 6M3
GACTCCATGAAGTCGGAATCGCTAGTAATCGTAGATCAGAATGCTACGGTGAATACGTTCCCGGGCCTTGTACACACCGCCCGTCACACCATGGGAGTGGGTTGCAAAAGAAGTGGCTAGTTTAACCTTCGGGAGGACGGTCACCACTTTGTGATTCATGACTGGGGTGAAGTCGTAACAAGGTAACCCTAGGGGAACCTGGGGTTGGATCACCTCCTTATCTTGAAGTAAAACAGCTTAATG
>NZ_JACGWF010000173.1:0-2345 GCF_014077595.1 Colwellia sp. 6M3
CTCTTTGACTAAAGCAATGGCATCTAATTTAAATTCTTTTGAATATTTTTTACGTTTTGTCATTTTCGATCTCCAGTTAAGTTCATTATCTCTTAACTGGGGTAGTCGAATCTATTAAACCACGTCAGTTTCGTGCTCAACAGGATTGGTTATGTTGGAAAGGTAAGGCGCTTCATTAAATAATGCAAAAGCAAGCTCTCTAATTTTTTTTACATTCATAAAGTACTCAGAATCTACTTCAAAAGTTAAATATAACTAAAAGTGTACGTGAAATTTAAAAGTAATCCCAATGTAACTTCGTGAGTGGTGGCTTTGTTGACTATCAAGATGAAGGTAGCTCAACGTCTTATGAACACTAAAAACAGCTCAAAAATCTATTGATGCTAATGTCCGTTCGTATCCTAGCGGACATAAATTGAGGTGAATATAAGCCGCCATTTTTGACCGTTTTAGGCTCTGAACTGCCGTTTTAAACTCAAAAGCTAATGTCAGCAATTGGCTAGGAGCCGAAGTATCAATTTAGCCACTCGAAGCTTCTGCTTAGCGCATGTGGGTGTTAAATAAAATGGTTTATTCTTCTTGAACTATATTAAACTTATGTGTATTTCTATTTTATAATAGTCACCATATTATGAGTATGATGGCGACTTTTTAAGTTTTATTTAAAGTATTTTGCTGACAGACAATCTCTTTTAATTGTTTGGCTTATGCTTCCTTGATATATCATTTAGTTGCTGTCAGTATCGTTACTTATTCAATTCAATTCAATTCAATTCAATGCATTGCATGGCACTTTCTTGCCATAAACTCTGTTTATCGACAGGTAATTCTTCTTTAGTTATGAATACTCGTATTTTGATAGTTTCACCGTCTTTTTTTGAGCATTCACAAACCATCAGACCTAAGGTATCCATTGATGCTGTTTCCCAATTCATAAAGCTGCCATGGGATTTTTTCTTTCGCGTTAATCGCTTATCATCAGCTCTTAGTTTTATCATTTGCAGAGCCAAGTCAAAACTAACATCACAGGCCTTTGCAAGGCGATAAATCCTCGTGTAATAAGTTTTATGTTTTCTGATGATTTTATTCATATTTGTTAGTCTCTTGCTAAGAGTTACAACTAGCTATTTTCTTACGTTCTTATTAGAACCTCAATTGCGCTTAGCTTTATAACGAGAGCTGGCTAAGCTTTTCAGCCAGTACATTATCTTCAATATGAAAAAGTTCAGGGCATGGCTGCTGAATGTTCATGGCGTTTATTAATAACTGTCCCAGTCGTAATTCAGGATATTTAGCCTGCACATTGCTAATACTTTCTAACAGGATCTGTTTGGCATCATCAAAGTTGCTATCTGCCAAAGCTGAATCTCTCGAACTCTCATCATCAATGTTTGTATTGATATATATGCTCGATAACATACCACTCGCGGTTTTTTCTTCGTCAAAAGTGAACTTTGATTTAAAATTTGACCTGTCGGGCATAAAATCATCATCCGCCAAGGGCGCTTCTTCAAAAAAACTGTTCCAATCTTTTTTCTCATAAGCACAAATCAAATCGGCAAGTTGATGAAGTTCATTACCTTCAGCCGATAAGTACTGTGCATCCCAAAGTTGCTCTACACGTCTCAGCGCAATCGTTAACTCATTATTATCGGCAACTTTATTTTTCGATAATATATCTCTTACAGCTAACTTTAAATCACAGTCCTGTTTCAACTGATGTGCTTTGGTCTTTGACTGGCAAATCACATCAAAAATATTGCTATATTCAAGCTGTTCTTTATTACTACTTTCACTGTATTCATTAGGGACATTGCTTTCATCCGTTACCCTGAGAGTGTCGCCACACATATCAACAAAACATTGTTGACATAAATCAATATCAATTTGTCTGCCATCACCATGAATCGAGCCATAGCCGCAATGACGCCTTATTGAAATAAATTCATGAAACTCATAGTCACCGTCAACACTTGCTTGTATGCCACAGCCATCACAAATCAATTTAATTATCTCTTGTCGCTGCACTGCTTTTAGCTCTCTCATATTCTGCTCTCGTGAACTATTGTAGATACTGTTAAATAATGAACTAAGGTATTTCTATCGAGTAGGAGATTTTTCTTTTCATCCTTAATAAGTTCATTTGAACTAATCATGTTAACTACACATTTTTTATCTCAGGTAGGTAACTTTCAATAGGCGCGCTTATTGTGTTCCCCATACCGCCATTGCCAACGATATAAAATTGGTTTGCATTATTAAAATCAACCGCGACATGTAACCAATCCGAACGGTTAGATTGCCCTAACCGTTCCTTAAATTTTTTAACAGTTAACATAACTACC
>NZ_JACGWF010000172.1:0-2438 GCF_014077595.1 Colwellia sp. 6M3
CATTAAACTAATACTACATTTTAAACACTTCTATTTTCAAATTCATAGGGTTTAGTTGTTGAATCAAATAAAGCTAATTATTTCTATTGCCTTCAAAGGGCTCATTTACGTTCTAGCAAAAGCCGCCCCTAAAAATAAATCAATTTGGGTATTTGGTGCTTGGTTTGGTGATAAATATTCAGATAATCCAAAAGTGTTCTTTGAATATGTCAATCAACACTGCCCGCATATCGTACCTATATGGATAAGTAGTAATAATTTACTTATCGACAAATTAAGAAAACGAGGTTTTCGTGCATACAACATACATAGTTTATACGGCGTTTACTATCAGATGCGATCTGCTTTTGCATTCGTATGTCAGGCGCATGACGTAGACCTATTCGCACCAGCGTTAAGCAGACGAACTAAAATAGTTAACCTCTGGCACGGCTTACCGCTTAAAAAAATAATTTATGATGAATTTGGACATTTAGAGACTAAAAAAAACCTAAAGGGTCGAGTTATTGACCGCCTTTCTCCCTATGTACATATGAGAAACGATTATTTGATAGCGACGAATGAACGCACTCAAAAAACCCTAGCAGGTGCATTTCGGCTGCCTATTGAAAGAGTATTGATTACTGGCTTCCCCAGAAACGACGTATTTGTAGATTCATCCCTTACACCGGCTATTCAATCAGATGGTCCTTACAAAGTTATTTATATGCCAACAATGAGAAAACAAAACAATGGCAGTAACGCATTATTTGAAGATTTTGGTTTTGATATAGAAAAAATAGCAGAAGCATTAAACTGCCATGATATTGAGCTTGTATTAAGGTTACACCCTGTTAATAGCCCACCAGAAAAACTTCAAGAAAAAATTGACACCTTGAATAATATTCGTTTTGATACTAGCGATGACATATACGATACCATCGCATCATACGATTGCCTTATTACAGATTATTCAAGTATTTACTTTGATTTTTTACTTTCTAACAAACCCATTCTTTTTGCACCTTTTGATTTAGCAAATTATAAATTAAAAGAAAGAGAACTTTATTATAAGTATGAAGATGTTACGCTCACTCCTTATTCATTCAATTGGGATGAACTCATTAATAACGTAGTTGAACTAAAAAACACTGCAAATGACGCCTATATCGATAGAAAATACTTAGAACTTCAAACGATGTTTCATGGTACCCATAATTCAGAATCATTCTCTAAGCAGTTAATAAAGGCGGTAGAGCGGCTTTAACGCTATCGCTAAGCACTAACAAAGCCACTTAAAATTAAGTGGATATACTACAATCAAAACTCAATTCGCTACAGAAATTTTCTTGAGTACAAAACTAAGGCTTTCATTTGCTGAACTATAACTCTCAAATTATATTGCCTTTAAAAAAATAAAAAAACCTTGCAACATATAAGCACGAGACCAAAAATTATAATAATTTAAGACTTTCAGTAATAATATTTTCACAGCCTTTTGCATTAGATTTATTCGCAACAAGTAAATCGGTATATCTTTGCCTACGCTGAGAATATTCCATGGGATTTTCTATACTGCGTATTATTGCATTTTTTATTTCTTTATAGTTTTCTACTTCTATTCCCAAATCTCGATATTTATATTCGATGCTTTGTTCATTATAATTTTTGTAACTGAACCTTGTAGGGCTATTAAATAGAATTACGGGCTTATCAAATGCTGCAAACTCCATAATTGCCGAAGATACATCCGAGATCATTATGTCTGCCAACACAATCAAGGGTGTAAGATCTAAACCTTGAATAAAAGTAATTCTTTCATCATTTTTTGCCAATTTTTTGTACATTTCCACATATTCTGGTTTAGTCGAACCATGTAGCTTTATTAAAATTTTTACATTCGCATTTGGGATGAAGTCTGCAATAGAATGTTTAACAAAGGGAATTAATGATAGTTCATCATTGAATGTAGGTGCAAATAAGACATACTTTTTATCACTTTGTGGTAAACCCAACGATAACTCTACAGCTTCTCTGGTTATTGATTCATCAAATAGATTATCTAATTTGGCCATTCCCGTTACAGCAATAGGCGTTGAAATCACATTCGATAGCACCTCTTTATGTGCGATACCCGGCACACAAACAAGATCAGCCTTTTCTTCACGACGCGCTAATTCGGTATCCATATAATATTGGCCTTTCGATAGAATACCATGCCCGACATTAACAATCTTGCCACAATCATAGATCCAGTCGTAAACTGCATCTGCAATAAATGTGATATCTGCCCTCGCATGTTGAGGGCATATATACATCTTTTCACCAAACGTCTTGAGATAGCTTAGCTCCGTCTTAGAAAAACCTGCACGAATTCTCGGTTCGTAAGATTTGTAACCAAAATAAACCTCAATTTCTGGATGTAATTCTTTTAGCTTTTTATAAATAGGTATTAATAC
>NZ_JACGWF010000216.1:0-510 GCF_014077595.1 Colwellia sp. 6M3
TGTCAAGGGATGGTAAGGTTCTTCGCGTTGCATCGAATTAAACCACATGCTCCACCGCTTGTGCGGGCCCCCGTCAATTCATTTGAGTTTTAACCTTGCGGCCGTACTCCCCAGGCGGTCAACTTAGTGCGTTAGCTGCGCCACCCACGACTCAAGGTCACAGACGGCTAGTTGACATCGTTTACGGCGTGGACTACCAGGGTATCTAATCCTGTTTGCTCCCCACGCTTTCGTGCCTCAGTGTCAGTATTTGTCCAGGTAGCCGCCTTCGCCACTGATGTTCCTTCCAATCTCTACGCATTTCACCGCTACACTGGAAATTCCACTACCCTCTACAATACTCTAGTTTGCCAGTTCAAAATGCAGTTCCCAGGTTGAGCCCGGGGCTTTCACATCTTGCTTAACAAACCACCTACGCACGCTTTACGCCCAGTAATTCCGATTAACGCTTGCACCCCTCGTATTACCGCGGCTGCTGGCACGAAGTTAGCCGGTGCTTCTTCTGCGAGT
>NZ_JACGWF010000191.1:0-1308 GCF_014077595.1 Colwellia sp. 6M3
TTCAGCAAAGGCGAATGAACAGGCAAAACTGACATAAAAACGAATAGCTTCTAAAGCATTAACTGAGCATATTGCTAAGAAAAGACGCTCTTTCAATTTACGTTCACTGACTTCTATAGTGTTACCGTCCACTTCATAACTACCAGGGCCTTGCGACTGCAATAATTGCGTAGTGATAATCACAGCATCAAAATATTTTGCGATACTTGAAGCACGCTTTAAAATTGCTGGATTGACCATGATGTCGTCAAAAACTTCACTTGGATCAGAAAATAAATTACGTAATATGTGAGTATATGAACGAGAATGAATAGTTTCACTAAATGCCCATGTTTCAACCCATGTTTCTACTTCTGGTAGTGAAACAAGTGGTAGTAAAACAGCATTTACCGAACGTGCAGCCATAGAATCAAGTAACGTTTGGTATTTTAAGTTCGAAATAAATATGTGCTTTTCAGAGTCAGTTAAGCTCTGCCAATCGGCACGGTCTTTAGATACATCAATTTCTTCTGGACGCCAAAAGAAAGATAACTGTTTTTCAATCAGTTTTTCAAACGCCATATAGCGCTGTTGATCGTATCGTGCAACATTTACACTGTTTCCCAAAAACATTGGCTCTAACAAAGCATTGTTAGCTGTTTGGTTAAACGTAGTGTACGACATTTATTTCTCCTTGAAATAGCGCGCTCGAAAGGCTGTATTTCATTACTTAGTGTTGGTTATCTAGTTTTTTTATTATGTGTATTGCTTGAAAAATTGGTTGGCAAAAAAAGAGGAAAACCTGTTGTTTTCCTCTTTAAGTACGTTATATCTTACACGCACCGCCGGCACAATCATCTTCAATCTCAATTTGGTTGTCGTCAGCGCCATCGCGAGTATTGTGATAGTACATCGTTTTAACCCCTAACTTGTAAGCGGTTAAAATATCTTTTAATACTTGTTTGATAGGCACTTTGCCACCTTCAAAACGAGCAGGATCATAATTAGTATTAGCAGAAATAGTTTGGTCAATAAACTTCTGCATTATGCCAACCAATTGCAAGTAACCTTCGTTACTTGGAATATTCCAAAGTAACTCATAGTTGTCTTTTAAACGTAAATACTCAGGTACAACTTGCTTTAAAACACCATCTTTACTTGCTTTAATGCTGATTAAACCACGTGGTGGCTCAATACCATTAGTCGCATTAGATATTTGAGACGAAGTTTCTGACGGCATTAATGCTGATACGGTTGAGTTTCTTACGCCGTGCTTTTTAATACTGGCACGAAGTGACTCCCAATCTAAATGAAGTGGTTCACCGGTAA
>NZ_JACGWF010000158.1:0-3617 GCF_014077595.1 Colwellia sp. 6M3
TGAATTTGATTACTCAAGCGCTTATTCTGGCGGCCTTAATGTTGCTTTTATGTCAATTTACACTTCAGCTAGTGATGATCAACAAGGGAAAGCAAAACAAAATGCTCATATCCAGATTGATAGTATTGAGGCGTTAATTGCACGTCATCCTGATAAATTTGGACTTTTAACTTCACCAAAAGACATCGAAACTTTAACAGCAGGTAACCGTATATTGCTAGCACTTGGTATGGAGAATGGCGCTCCAATTGAGGATGATATCAATCAAGTTGGTAAATTTTTTAAACGCGGGATCCGTTATATTACATTAGCACACAGCGCTAGTAATCGCATTAGCGACTCCTCCTATGATCCGCAACGCCAATGGAGCGGATTAAGCCCTTTTGGCAAGAATGTTGTGAGTGAAATGAACCGTATAGGCATGATAGTAGATGTGTCGCATTTATCCGATAAAGCGGTGCAAGACGTTCTGTTATTGAGCAAAGTACCAGTCATTGCCAGTCACTCTGCTTTTAGACATTTCACTCCCGGATTTGAACGCAATATTAGTGATGAACTTGCACTGGCAATAGCGGCTAAAGGTGGGGTGATACAAATATCCTTTGGCATACCTTTTATAAATCGAAAGTCGGCAGATGATCTTCAAACATTTTTTAAAGAGAAAGCTGCGATAACAAAACGAAACCAAATTGCGAGTGTTTCAGGTACTGAATTAATAGATGAAAAATTGTTCGATAAAAATTGGTGGGATAAACACCCTATTCCAGTGACACCTATAGACGCTGTGCTTAACCAATTTGACTATGCTATAAAACTTGTAGGCATTGATCATGTGGGTATTGGCTCTGACTTTGATGGCGTACAAGGCGCATTACCAGAAGGGCTAAAATCTGTTGCAGATTACCCTAATTTAGTTGCAGGACTACAAAGCCGTGGTTATAACGATGAGCAAATAACTAAGCTTCTAGGAGGAAATTTCATACGAGTTTGGACTGAGATTGAATCCGGAGCTGAAAAAGCTAGCTTTGTAAGTTCATCGGTCATGTAACCTTTGTAAACCTATCACAAAAATTAAATTAAACCGTGAATAAATCGACAAGCATTTATCAATCACTTTATAAAATATGGCTAGTGCTACTTGTCATATTTTCTAGCGTTGTGGGCGCTAAATCACTCCCTTCTAATGCTGAATTTAAACTCGTCAATTCAGAGCTGTTTATCTTTAAAGACTATGAGCATTCATTAGAAATTGACCAAGTGTTAGCCCAATTTAATTTGGGTACGTTTATTAAAAATGATGAAAATCAGGTTAGCTTTGGCTTCTCTAAAAGTACAGTTTGGGCCGTATTACCCGTCACAAACACTACAGAAAATGCTGAATCATTAATACTCAAAATTGATAACGCATGGTTAGATGAACTAGACGTTTACTTTTATGAACAGAATGTTTTAAGTAAAAACGTAAAACTTGGTGATACATCATCATTTCTTTCCCGAGAACGTCAAAAGCGTATGCCGTCAGTCTCTTTTACATTTAAGCCTGGCATTACCTATATTGTCTTACGTATAAAATCTGATGATCCTATGACATTCCCTGTCTATCTTGGTGATGAACAAAGTGTTGATAAATTTGACCAACAGAATGCTTATTTTTATGGCGCTTTGTATGGCGCTTTAATCATACTATTAATATATAACTTAGCGCTGTATGCATACTCTAAAGAGCTGAGATACTGTCTTTATTCGTTCTATTTATTCTCATTTACAGCATTCAACTTTACTTATACGGGACATGGTTTCTGGTTACTTTGGCCTAGTGAGGTATTAATCCAACAATGGCTTATGCCTTTACTTATGTTTGTTTATCTATTTTCAGGGGTCGTGTTTACCATTGAATATTTACAGGCAGAAAAATACTTACCTCGGCTGTATTCATATCGACGATTAATTTACGGAGGGTTAGCCACTATAGGTTTTATTATTGTTGTCGTTGGTAGCCGTTCATTTGCTGTGATGGCACAACTCATGATCCTAACAACCATGTCTGTCTGGATGTTAGTGATTGGTTATTACTCATTTAAAAATGGAAATAATTTAGCCAAGTTTTTTGTACCTGCGGTCTTAATAGGCACATGTGGAGCTACCATATCTAGCATGACAACGTGGGGACTGTTTCCCTACACACAATGGGCATTTAGAGGTATTGAATTAGGTATGCTTTTGGAAATGTCATTATTGTCAATGTCGTTTGGATTCAATTTTAAAATGGCATATGACGCACGATTAACTGCAGAGAAGTATGCCAGAATTGATCCGCTAACCAATTTATTTAATCGCCGAGCCCTGACTGAGCTTGTATATCCTATTTGGAATCTGGGTGAACGACAAAAAACTTCGATGTCTATAATGTTATTAGATTTGGATTGGTTCAAACGTATTAATGATGAATTTGGCCATATAATGGGTGATGATGTGCTAAAGCATGTCGCTCAAACACTTAAACGTCGCTTACGACTTTCTGACATTATTCTTCGTTGGGGAGGTGAAGAGTTTCTCGTATTTCTACCTGATACTGACATTGTGCAAGCAAAGTTTTTGGCCGAAAAATTAAGATGCTATTTTGATGACTATAAGGTAACCAATATTGCCAGAGTAACAATAAGCGTTGGTGTGGCGAGTGGTTTTCCTAATGACATTAGTTTCGATGAATTGATGAAATTGGCTGATGAATCGTTATATCAAGCTAAGAAAAATGGTCGTAATCAGGTGGTTGCACTAGACAAATTATCAACTGACGAAATATGAAATAGCTTGTGTTAAATACGAATAATATTTAACCCTCTTTATATTATATAGGTAACTATTTAAGCAAGTAATAACTTCTGTCGATTTTGAGGCCCATTGCAGAATTAGGTATCACTAGATTTAAAGCTCACTTTGTGCGAATTGCTGAAGTTACGAGTGACTAAATCAATACGACAGCTCCTAGCCAAAAGCTGACATTGCGTTTTGAGAAACCATTATCATATTCAGGGTAAGTTTAACTAAAATTTACTGCTATTCTGTGGGGCTGGTTTAAGCTCATTGCTGCCAGTCGGGTTTCGTTTCTGAACGATAACTTTTGCCCATAAATATTCATAGCAAAGTGCAAAGTTTTCACTTTGCTAAGGCTCACTAAGATACGAAAGCGGACATTAGCTATGTTTTATTTAACGACAAGTTATCCGACATTGCGGATATTTCAAAGAACCTGACCCCGCAGTTCAGATCAGCATGGGATCTAAACGTTTTTAGCTACGTCACTGGTAAGCTTTTGTAAAATACCACAATGCTCAATTGTTCCATTATTTGAGCAGGTGTTACTTAAGTCATTTAATTGTTCTTTAAGGCTATTAAGTTCTTTAATACGTTGTTCAACTTGCTGAATATGACTATCGATCATCTTGTTAACTGAGTTGCATTGAATCGAGGGTGAACTTTGTAACTCAAGCAGTTGACGAATTTCCGATAAGGTTAAATCTAGCGTTCTACATTGTTTGATAAACATCAACTGTTTAAGTGACGATTTATTATATAAACGAAAATTTCCTTCACTTCGTTCTGTGGATTTCATCAGT
>NZ_JACGWF010000163.1:0-3018 GCF_014077595.1 Colwellia sp. 6M3
TTACTTTCGTTGCGCAGTAGGTCTTGGCATATTTGAGCTGTTTGTGCTTTTACTGCTTCAACACCTAGAGATTCAAGTAATAGTACGGTTACATCAGCGGCGTCTTCATCGTCTTCAACCACTAAAATTCGCTGTGCACTGGCTTGCAATATATTTGAGTTTGGTTGGTTTTCTACCATGAGATAGTTAGCCAAGCTTTGGTATAGCTCGTATTTGTCTATTGGCTTGGCAACTATATGATTAAAACCAAGTGCTAATAATTCTTGCTTTACACCTTTCATGGTGGCAGCAGTAACAGCAATAATAGGGTTGTTAAAATCTAACGCTCTTAACTCCTGAATCGCTCGTTTGCCGTCTAATGTTGGCATGTGAATATCCATTAAAACAAGATCAAAACTATGACCTTTTTCGCGAGCTAATTCAGATTCCTCTATTGCTTGTAAGCCATTAGATGCATAACTAACATTGAGGCCAAACGATTGACAAATATGACCAATTAACAGTCTGATATCATCCATATCATCAACGACTAATACATGCCCTTGTAATGGTGCGAGTGCCAAAAATTCATGGGTTGAATGTTCTTGCTCAAAAGCCAGTAGCACTCGTTCTTGATTAACAATATCGCCAGGATCGATGGAAAATGTAAATTCGCTGCCTTGATTTACAACAGATTGAACCTTGATTGAACCGCCCATATGCTGAATTAATTCAGTACAAATTGATAAACCTAAACCAGCACCTTGTTCTTTTCTTGATATAAAATCTTCAACTTGCTCAAAGGGCTTAAATATATTGCCTAACATATTCTCTGGAATACCTTGGCCTGTGTCTACGACTGAAAATTTCAGCATTTCTTTTTCATTGATTAGCTCAGTCCAAACACTTAACGAAACTTGACCTTTTTCGGTAAATTTAATGCCGTTATGAAGTAAGTTAATCAGTACTTGGCGTAGGCGTACAGGATCGGAATATATTTCTAAAGGTAATGGGGTGCGGGCGTGCATCACTAACTTAATATTTTGATTAGCAGCATGCACTTGCATTAAACAAAATATATCTGCGATGAAGCTGTCTAGGTTAATGTTGGCAAAGTTATATTCAAGTTTACCAACGGCAATTTTTGATAAATCGAGGACATTGTTTAATAAGCCTAATAAGTGTTTGCCATTATTTAATATAATATTGAGTTCAGTTTCAGCACTTGGGGCTTTATGATTGTTTAATAATATTTCGGTATAGCCAAGTATTGAGGTTAATGGTGTTCGAAGTTCATGGCTTAAGTGTGCTAGAAACCTATCTTTTGATTGGTTTTGCATTTCGGCGTTTATACGCTCAACCCGTTCATTTTCAATTTCTTGTCGAGCCAAGGCATACCTAATAGCACGAGCAAATCTTGAGGTGGTAATTTCACCCTTAACGAGATAATCAACAGCGCCAGCAGCTAACGCAGACTGATCAAGCGTCTCGTCCGATTGGCCTGTTAGCATTATTATCGGTGTTGAACAGCCGGCTTTTGATGCTTTTTCTAATACCGTTAAGCCATTGTATGCACCAAGTTGATAATCAAGAAGGCAAATATCATGCTTTCCAAGGTTAAGCTGCTCCAGTGCTTTTGTTGGATTGGTTACCCAGTCTATTTCAAATGTATGTGAGTCTAACTGATTCAGATATTCACTGGTGAGAATGTAATCATCTTCATCATCTTCAACAAGTAGTACACGAGCAACTGGTGTGGGCATATTTTTTATATTCATTGGCTTTTTATAATTTATTCATTGGGTAACTCAACAAACTCTATCCAATATTTACCTAGCGCTTTCATTAGCTCTACTAAACCTTCAAAGTTCACCGGTTTAGTAATATAAGATGCCGCGCCTAAGTTATATCCTTTAACTTTATCTTCTTCTTGCCCTGAAGTGGTCAGAATAACAACCGGTATATTTTGTAATTCTGCATCTGCTTTAATTTCTTTCAGTGCTTCTCTGCCATCTTTTCTTGGCATGTTTAAATCAAGCAGAATTAACCCCGGTCTTGGTGAGGTGGCAGGATCTGCGTATTTACCTTCTCTTCTGAGGTATTCGAGTAGCTCCACGCCGTCTTCTACACAATATAAGTTATTGCGAACTCTACTTTCTTGTAAGGCGTCTTGTGTTAATAAACGATCATCTTCATCGTCATCTGCCATCAAAATAGTGAAAGGTTTACCTTTACTACTTAGCATTAGTATCTTCTCCAGTTAAGTTAATTAAAGTATTATTAACAGGAATTTCAATCCTGAATTGTGTTCCCTCACCCAATATACTGGTTGCTGAAATTTTCCCGCCATGCCTTTCTACTATTCGCCTGCATATGGCTAAACCAATCCCCGTACCTTTATATTCAGTTCTGGCATGTAGGCGTTGAAAAGGGACAAATATTTTATCGGCAAACTCTTGTTCAAAGCCAATACCATTGTCTTTTACAATGATGATATGCCATTGCTCTTGAGCAATTTCTTGTTGGCAATATTGTATGGTAATTATTGGCTGAACATCATCTTTTCTAAATTTAATAGCGTTAGAAATTAAGTTTAGAAAAAGGTGGTGCATTTGGCTCGCGTCAGCATTAATTTCGGGCAAATCATCCAATAAAATTTTTGCACCGCTTTCTCCTATACTGATCTCTATGTCGTCAATGGTACTTTCAATAAGGTGTTGTAAAGGCACATTGGTAAAAGGTTTTCCGCGGGTTGATATACGCGAAAACTCAAGTAAATCATTGATCAGATTTGACATGCGCTCGGCAGCATTTTTCATTCTGTTGATGTAATCAGCGCCCTTTTCGTCTAATGATTGTGCATAGTTTGTTTGCAACCGGTCACCAAAAGCACGAATTTTTCTTAGCGGTTCTTGTAAATCATGTGAGGCAACAAAAGCAAAATCTTCTAATTCACGGTTACTGCGTGATAACTCATCTGAATAAAGCGTGAGTTCTTTGGTTCGAGCAGCAACTTTTTGTGCTAATTCTTTATTTTTT
>NZ_JACGWF010000237.1:0-328 GCF_014077595.1 Colwellia sp. 6M3
TGTTCGCCTATCATTACCCCGCTTTTTAAGAACTGATTAATCAGCTTTAAAATACTACTGTCCGTCACTTTGCGTCTAACACTGCTAATTATCAAAGCATGATCAAGCAGGTCAAAACACTTCGACAAATCCATGTCTACGACCCAGTCGCGATGGTATTTACGGATAAATACACTCGCTTTACTGATAGCGTCATGACAGCTTCGTTTCGGCCTGTACCCATAACTCGATGGGTGAAAGTCGATGTCGAATATCGGTTGGAGTATGTTCAATAGTGTTTGTTGCACTATTCGGTCTCGAACTGCGGGGATACCTAGCATTCTGACAC
>NZ_JACGWF010000196.1:0-898 GCF_014077595.1 Colwellia sp. 6M3
AGTCAGCTAAACGTACAAATAAACCAAAGTTAGTTACAGTCGATATAACACCAGTAAATGTATCACCAACATGATCTTGCATATATTCACATTTAAGCCAGTCTGAAACATCACGTGTTGCATCATCAGCACGACGCTCGGTCATAGAGCAATGTTCACCAAGCTCTATTACTGCTTCAGGGGTATAATTATGCGCGCCAGCGTTCGCTTCATCTTTAGCTTGTTCATCTAAAATAGCTTTAATAACGCGATGTACCACCAAATCAGGATAACGGCGTATAGGCGAAGTAAAGTGACTATATGATGGTAATGCTAAACCAAAGTGGCCAATATTATCGCTTTGATATACCGCTTGTCGCATTGAGCGCAATAACATGGTTTGAATGAGCTCTTGATCAGGTCGGTCGGCTATTTTCTCTAATATGTGACAATAGTCTTTCGGCTCAGGTTGTTCCTTACGCTCTCCCATTGAAGATAGGTCGAGACCAAGCTCGTTAACGTAACTAAGAAAGTTATTGTACTTTTCTTCACTCGGCTTATCGTGAACACGAAATAGACCTGGCTTTTTATGTTTTTCGATAAACTCTGCCGTAGCAACGTTGGCTAAAATCATACATTCTTCAATGATTTTATGTGCATCGTTACGTACCATCGCGACAATAGATTCTATTTTTCTATCACTGTTAAAAAGAAATTGAGACTCAGTGGTTTCAAAAGCAATTGCACCACGCTTAGTTCTCGCTTTACTCAGCACATGATACATAGTATTTAGGTTATCTAAATCTGGGATCAATGCTTGATACTGTGTACGTAACTCTGCGCGATAATCTTCGTCTTTTTGCTCAGGGTTCACACCTAAAATGGTTGCTACTTTACTGTAAGTAAAACGTGCTTTAGA
>NZ_JACGWF010000153.1:0-4592 GCF_014077595.1 Colwellia sp. 6M3
TCAACGACTAAAGCGATTGCATCAAGTTTGAATTCTTTTGAATATTTTTTACGTTTTGTCATTTTCGATCTCCAATTAAGATTATTATCTCTTAACTAGGTAGTCGAATCCATTAGACCACGTCACTTTTTAAGATTGCATCCATACATTCTTTTTCCTTAGCACATAACATCTCAAAAAGAGGTTTAAAATAATTGGGTGAAATAAGCGACGAATGAATAAAAACCAACTATTTCATGTACTGGTTTAATGATTTTTTATATAGAAATAACACTCAAGTTTCAGGGGTTTTGTTTTGATACATTATCATTTTTTAGCATTAAAACAATTAGGTAAACAATATTAAGAGGTGGAGTAATACATAATATTACACCGATTAATGTTACCACCTTAGGTGAGGAACTCTTACGTTTACCTAAGTAGTAACTTAAACCACCAACGATAAACATTGAGACAAAAACAAACTGACCGAATAAAGTCGCATTGATATTCAAGTGCTTAAACCCTTTTGCATATAACGCCCCGCTAAGAGAAGATTTATTGTTTGATAAAATAGACGTTAAAGGAGTAAATAGCCAACTGTTATTTGCCCTGCTTTAACGGCTTGTTATGTGTCTGTATAGCTAACCTTTGTTTTAGCTAAATAGTCATGTAAACAACGTCTTTCTTTACCAAAAATAAAGAGTGGATTTACAATACCTGATATAAACTGTCCAAAGGATGGAATTAACCCAATTAATTGCATCGGCAACATTCGCTTAAAGTAAATAGTAATTAAACTAGCTTTGGAGCCATCTAAATTTTCAACACGAATAGACATATAGTTCTTGCCAATTGTTTGCCCATAATAGTACAAAAGATATCCATGTAATAACAAAGTAGTAAAAACACCGTATATAAACAAAGTGCCGATTAAATATATAGATGGTTCTTTAAATGCATCAAAACCTACGTTATAAAAAACGGGGATCAGAGTAGCGAGTCCTAACGCACCATCTATGATTGCTGCCACTAATCTGTCAGATTTTGTAGACTTTTCCCCAATATTTTTAATTGTATTGATTTCTTCAGGGCTCTCAGCTTCTTTTAGGCGAATTAATTCCTCTATTTGTTTTGCTCTCTCAGGGTAGATATCTTTATCAATTTTCTCTAAGGAAGAATAAAGCTCTTCTAGAGAATAAGATGAAAAGTCTATTTTTGAATCCATGCTCAGACTACTCCTTGGCACATATTGCCTTACTCATAGGTAAATAATAATTAGTTAAAATAAGCGACTAAAGAGCAAATATCCTGCTGTTATTTGCCTTTAATAATTAGCGTGTTATATTTCTATTTCACCACTTTTGGCGGTAAATAAATAGTAAATTCATTAATTGGTTCAATAAGTACACTATGTGCAACTTGTTGTTCTTCTTGTGTTACTAATCCCAATCTAGATAATAAACCAAAGCTAGCAGACTTAAGGTTTGCAGATGATACTTTTAATTGCTTATGCCAAACACGATAAGTACCTAGTACACCATCTCTACGATGATAAAAGCCTGCTAATGGATGAGTTAAATATACAAGTCCAGTTTCAGTATCAGGAAACCCTGCAAGCTCAATTGAAGCATCTTTTTCTTGTGATAATTCAACACTCGCTGGAGCCCAAGTAGCATCGGTAGTCATTTTATATTTACGATATATCTTTTGTGATTCATCGAAGTCGCAGTCGAATTTAACTTCACCTGAATACCAAGGCAAGTTCCATAAAAGTCTTGGAACTGCAAGCGCCCAAGAATCCAATGTAGTTCCTAGAAACCAGACACAACGTTCGTTGGTTTGCTTATCGATTATATAAATTCGATAATTGGTTTGTCCCATAGTAAATTTAGGGAATGGATAAACAGCGGAAGTAAAATCGACATCTATAAATGGGACTACAGAAATTAGAGCTTTTTCTACTCCATTAATTTCAACGCAGTCCAGCTTAAAACGTTCAGGGAAAAGTCCATCAAATCTTGCAGGATCTACAGCGTAAGTAATTATGGCAAAATGCTGTAATTTACATAAAACATCAAGCCCTTTTGGCGAAGGTCTTGAATGGAGATAATCATTTAACTTCAGTAAATCCAATGCCTAATCATCCTTGAAATATAGCGTCTATTTAATCGGAAAATATAGTTGGCTAAATGGTTAAACGCCGTAAAAACAGCCAACTGTATTTTCTGTTTGCAGTTCTTGTTATAAATACTAACCTCTTAACTGAGAAGTTATAGAGTCTTTAACGGCCTTTTCATAGTTACCAACTAAATCGAGACAAATATCTTCTGTACAATAGGAAACAAATTTAAATTTTTCTCCTTCCTTACTTTCAATAAATAACTCATAAAGTGTATATGATTTAAACTTTGTTTTATTCACATCAACTTTAGCTGAACCATCATTAAAATCGGCAACTATATCCATATCATTTAAACGAAAATCCATATAGTAACTGCCATTCGTCGAATTTTTACAAGAATAGCCAATCGAAAATTTTTCTGGTTCTGTTTTTAATCGTTGTAGTTTTACTTGAGCTTCACAGTCAATTGACAACGTTAATTTATCTGGGAGTATATTAACAACAACCCCCTTTTCAGCCATTGCAGAGGATTGAAAAGTAATAAATAATAATATTATGCTGAGAGTTTTCATCGAACCATCCTTGTATTTATAGGGCCTCGTTAAGAGGCTAAATTAGTTAGTTAAAACAAGTGGAAAAGGATAAAAAACCAACTATTCTTTGCCCTTGTTTAATTTATTGTTTAATTTATTTAGCAACTCAATGTATGCTCTGTCCAATACAAGGTATTGCCTAATAAAACTACACTACCTGAGATTATGAAACTCACCGGTACTATTAAACCTATTTCCACTAAACATTCTCCAAAATTTCTATCCTCACAAATTTCGATGTCATCCATATCAGTTGCTTTTAAAGTTAACTTTTTGGTGAATGTTTCACCACGTTGACAATAAGGTTGGCTATCAAGAGCTGGTTGGAATGCACATGATGTAATGCATAAAGAAATAAGGGAGCTGACTAGTGCCTTTTTTAGACTCATAAAATGAAATATCCATATAAACATAACGCCTCATTAAGAGGCTAAAAATAGTTGGTTAAAATAAGCGGCGCAGGAGCAAAAGCCAATGGTTTTTGTCCTGCTTTAACGATTTATACTTATTTTTAAAAGCCACTTACAATAATTAATATGAGAGCTAAAATAAAATATAAATAGCTTTCTTTAGATAGTTTATGATCAGTTCCTAACCAACTTTTCATTGGCATTGATAATAAACTAGGAGAACAAAGGAATCCGCGTAGCAATGATAAAATACCAATAGCACCTGCCACCGAACCAAAATCAATAACGCTAGTTGTATAAATATTAATGGCTAGAAAAAGCATAACTAAAGCCATAAAGCATTTAATTAATATTGCACTCCGTTGAATTTTTGAACTTTGACTATCCATGAACTCGATCCTTGTTGAATAGGTATAACGCCAGTTAAGCGGCTAAAATAGTTGGTTAAAATAAGCGACGAAGGAGCAAAAGCCAACTGTTTCCTGTCCTTTAAATGCTTATATTTTGTTATTAATACGGTCTAATTAGATTCTATTAAAAGTGTATACGAAACGACAACCCCATTAAACCAAGTATTAGAATTGATAGAAAGTAACTCCCAACCCTCTTTACTAATTTCATCAAGTTGATTGTTAAGAGCATCTAAATCAACAGATCCAAAGCCCCAATATTTTCTTTTGTTAAACTCTACCACTTTTCTCATTAAGAACACTCCATGTAGATTAAAAATATAATGTCAAAATAACAGGCTAAGTAATGGTTGGCTAAAATTGTGTAGCAAAGCGAAACGTAGCCAACTGTCCTTGTTTATTTTTTATGTTTACGGTAACACAACAACAACTTCAACTTCTAAAAAGTGGGATTCACTCCATAGCCTTTTTACTTCAACCCAACTGGCAGACGGATATTTACCGTCAAAATGAGCCTTACGTATTGGGATTGCCGACTTTAACTTTTCAATGTCAATAGTGAAAATAACTTCTTTTACGATAGCATCTGTTCCAACATTATAATCAGACAGTATCTTCTTGATGTTAATGTATATGTCGTCTACTTGGCTTTCAAAGCTGATTTTTTCGCTCGTAATACCAGAGATATATAGCGTGTTATTATTTTTTACTACTTGCGTATAGCCAGTATCATTCTCCCAAGGAAAATAATTTTTTCTTTCAATGCCTTGGTTCGTTGTAACACACCCAAAAAGCAAAATACTACAAAATAATAATAATGATTTTTTAACGAAATTTATCAATTGAACTCCAATGATGGAAATAAACATAACGTCAAAATAATGGGCTAAAATAGTAGGCTAAAATGGAGCGAAGCGAACAGCTCGCTGTTTTTAATCCTGTTAATTTGCTTGATACTAATTGAGCCTTCTCCCCGAAGTCTAGCACTGAGCTAAACTTCAAGGCGACTATACCAAAAGGAGAAAGCTCAATGAAATTCTATACTACTTTACATAAATATTATTGCGGAATCGAT
>NZ_JACGWF010000169.1:0-2638 GCF_014077595.1 Colwellia sp. 6M3
CCAGAACGCCCCAATGCTATTAGAAAGAAAATTATCTGGCGGTGCGAAGATCACCTTGACTGTGATGTTGATGAAATGGAAAAGTTGGCATTGGTCAAAAAGCGATTTCAAGATATAGAAGAAAGTGCTCTTGTTGATGGTGAAATTTTCCTGAAGCAACTTGATCCTGACTAGGCAAGGCTGTACTTCAATCCCTTTGGCTTCAAAAGCAGCCAAAAATAAAGCCCCTTGTGGGGCTTTAGGTTTAATAACATCATTTCTTCTTTTTACTAAAGTATAAGCGATATATTAAATCACCAGTAGCTAGAATAAACAGAAGTACAAAGATGATATTTACACCGCTTCTTTTTATATTTAGTAAGTTTCTATCGAATATATCTACTTCTTCATGAGTCACCTGAACAAAAATATGTCCTTGACTCTCCACTTCAATATGATCTCCAATTTTAATTTGAGAAATAGAATCACAGGGTATGTCTAACCTATTTCTAAAGCTCTCATTATTGGATGTTAAAATATGGTAAGAATAAATCCCCTCTCTTTTGACATCTGCATGACAATCGATTTTTTCAACATAACCTTCAACAAAATCATGGCTAGCAAGCAAGTTTTTGACAATTATGAATCCCATAGCAAGCATTACAAATAATGAAAATGCAATATTAAAGGTACTTTTTAGATTCTTAATTTTCATTTTTATCCTCACGAATTTTTTGCAACTTTTCTGGTACTTGATCGCCTTCATTTACTAAAACTGCACTTTCTGATACAGCTTCAATACCTCCTTTAGACATTCCTGATACAGTTTCTGGGCCGAAATTACTTATAATTTTCCCAATGCCCTTCAACATACCTGTCAACCCTCCTATAAGATCTGAACCTATAGAAGTGTAAGTTGCTTGCTCGGAAGTAAATCCAGCCGCAAGTGCCCCTTGCTCTACCAATGACTCACCAGTAAGCCCCTCTCCCATAGTAATTACTCCTGGCACCAAATTTCCAGTCATAGTCAAAGCGGCACCTGCAACTATTTTTGTAGTGTCGCTACCAGATCTTGGAGCTGTATACGAAGAATGGATAGCCTTCGCTGCTTTTTTGTTTGGTGCCATAGTAACAGACATTTGTTGTGCCCCATAAGAACTCATACCTGTAGGGTCGGTATACTTATATGGGTTATTATTAGCGTAGGTATAGCGATTAAAACCATGTATACCGTTACTTGTGCCTAAGTGTTCAGTAGTTCCAACCGGATCATTCGAATAAAACCGACCGATAACTGGATCATAGTATCGTGCCTGCATATAAATTAGTACGAACTACGAAATATCAATTAAAGGGTAAATAACTGATGATTACATTTTGATGGACGGTTATTGCCACAAAGCGGTCTAATTTACGAATAAAAATCATCTCGCCTAACGATCACTTTGATACGATTGCTGACGTTCCTCACAGATACAAATATTCATTGTTTGACTATAAATATTATCAGTTAATTGAAAAACCTGACTGGCAACAAAGCCACCATAGCCGAAAGTCATGATGTTGAATTGGATGATTTCAAAGTGCCATTTTTACCCTTTGAAACCTTTGGAGTTCAACACTAAAGAAGGGTGTCTAGGTTCTCTAGGCTTCCTAATGTTGGTAAATCCACGATCTTGCAATTCAGCATTAATAACCCAATAATTAACCAACTAAAGCCAGTCAAATTGCTGGTTCATTTAATAGGAAATAAAATGAAGCGATTAATAATACTAGCAGCAATAACATTTAGCACCCCTAACTTTGCAGCTGAACAAGGCTGGACAAGCGAATCTAAATACAGGTCAGACGCAGGAGCAATAGTTAACGCCTCTAAGGTTTATGTAGAGAATCCATCATTAGGTGTTAGCAAACTTAGAGATCTATCACTAACGATTGTTCATGCTTGTGGCAAGTTTAAGCAACGCTATGAAAACACCAGCAACTCAAATAAAACAGATTTAATGAATAGAACCTATCCGAAAGTAATCTCTGTTTGTAACAAGTATTAATCATCGAAAAAGTGGACGATGCCGATAAGAAATTGGAAAACGGTCTTGAATCGATTTATGATTGAATTCGAAGACCGTTTGAAAGATGTTATTTAAACTTGGCAGATACACAAAATACGTTAGAGGGTCGTCAACAAAGTCGGATCACTTGACACTAGATAAGTAAGGGATTATGTTCGATTTCGTATCTAAGTGATCATAAATCGGCCTCATTTTGAGGACTAATTTAGGTCGGCTCTTGAACAAAAATTGCTGAAGTTTGTTGCACTTATTAACGAGGAACTAAGCTATTTCTACCCAGAGCAACAACTCGAAAGTATGATGGTTTATTGTAAAGTATGACTCTTTTTTTTTTGAGTATGACACTACATTGTCACTGCACGCATAGTGTGGGAGAGTAATAAATACAATCAGCTTGAAAATAGAATACTTTGAGGTTTTTAAATATTGATTTTCTTAAATATACAATTAGGATGTTGAAAAAACATTAAAAACATACCCTATTGATTTATATGACATTTATTTTTTTAGATCTTTTGATTATAAAAACACCAAAAACTCTTTTAAAATAATTTAGACCTAAAAAAAACTTAAAAATAACCATTGTG
>NZ_JACGWF010000212.1:0-582 GCF_014077595.1 Colwellia sp. 6M3
TTCTCGTCCTGATTGGGTTATGGATCAAGTTTTTGAATTGTTTGATAACCTTGGTGCTACTGATGAACAACTTGATTTTAAAGTTGTATACGCTTCAGCAATCAATGGTTGGGCTACGCTTGAAGAAGGCGCAACTGGTACAGATATGACACCACTTTTTGATACTATTCTTAAAGAAGTGCCAGCACCAACAGCGGATCCAGATGGTTCATTCCAAATGCAAATCTCTCAACTTGATTACAGCTCATACTTAGGTGTAATTGGTGTTGGTCGTATTACACGTGGTTCTGTAAAACCGAATCAACAAGTTACTATCAAATTAGCAAACGGTGGCGTTCATAACGCTAAAGTTGGTAAAGTATTTGGTTACTTAGGCCTAGAGCGTCACGATATTGCTGAAGGTTTTGCTGGTGACATTATCGCTATCACTGGCTTGGGCGAATTGAAAATATCAGATACTGTATGTTGTCCTACAGAAGTTGAAGGCTTACCAGCACTATCTGTTGATGAACCTACAATCAACATGACTTTCCAAGTAAACACTTCACCATTTTGTGGTAAAGAAGGTAAGTATGTTACTTC
>NZ_JACGWF010000195.1:0-947 GCF_014077595.1 Colwellia sp. 6M3
GCTTATATATGGGGTCTATTTAACGTTAAGAAAATTACGCTAGAACTAGGCAAAAATTTTTGTATCTAGTTGTTCTAAATAAAAATTTTTAACGACGTTATAGTGCAATTTAATTCGTTAAATTGATTAAAGATTTATGCTGGTTGGTATAACTATGGAGGGGTTTAATTTTATATATTGTTCAAATATTTATGCAGGTTGGTATTAAATAAAAAGGTGCTTTTCAGCACCTTTTTAACGCAACTGACTATCTTTACTGCCACGTCTATTAAACGATTTAGCGCTAGCACCATTACCTTCTATTGCAGCTTGGCATACAACACAGTAGCGCACTCCTGGTAACGCGAGCCTTCGTGCTTGTGGGATTTTCTCATCGCACTCATCACATAACTCTGCACTTGCGCCAGATATTAAATTGCTTCTTGCATACTGTACGGCATCATTAACACTCGCATCAATTTGATCTTGAATTGCACCGTCTCGTGCCCATCCACTTGCCATAAATCCTCCTAATAAAGTTGGATGTTTAAATTTATGCTACCAAATCGAATCTTTATAAGTACTGAATGTTTTTGGATTTTTGGATTTTTGGATTTTTGGATTTTTGGATTTTTGGATTTTTGGATTTTTGGATTTTTGGATTTTTGGATTTTTGGATTTTTGGATTTTTGGATTTTTGGATTTTTGGATTTTTGGATTTTATCTTAATAACACTACACTTCCCTATTAAAAAACAAGTAATTGGCGTCCTCAAGAGATTAGTACTCTTGATAACGTCGTGTATAGAGAGTGCGGTGTCACACTGCTTTATACAGTACTTAAAATAGTAAGTGGCGTCCCCAAGGGGATTCGAACCCCTGTTACCGCCGTGAAAGGGCGGTGTCCTAGGCCTCTAGACGATGGGGACACATAAATGTGTCACTAGGACAACTGAATTTTTAGACTCG
>NZ_JACGWF010000184.1:0-1589 GCF_014077595.1 Colwellia sp. 6M3
AATGCATTCTATTTGAATTTTACTGGATATTTTATGATAAAGAACAACAGCGTATGTGATATTGGTTTTATAGGTTTAGGCGTTATGGGAAAAAATTTAGTGCTTAACTTAGCCGATAATGGTTACAGTATTGCCGCTTTTGATCTTGATATTAGTAAAGTTGAAGATGTTATTGCCCAAGATAAAGCAGAAAGTGGCTTATCTACAGCCCGTGTTGTTGGTTGTACTTCTTATACCGAGTTATTGTCACGCTTAAAACCTCCACATCTTATAGTACTGTCAGTACCTGCTGGTGCGCCAGTTGATCAAGTTTGTGAAAACCTGATCGGTGCGGGTATTCAACCTGACGACATCGTAATTGATACTGGCAATAGTTTATGGGTAGATACCGTTGCACGTGAAAAGAAATATAAGAATAACTTTATTTTATTTTCTTCGGCTGTTTCAGGTGGAGAAGTAGGTGCAAGATTTGGTCCTGCGTTGATGCCTAGTGGCTCTCCTTATGCTTGGACGAGAATTAAGCCTATTTGGCAAGCTATAGCGGCGAAGGTGGATTCTAAAACAGGTAAACCAATAGAGCGAACAAAACCAGGTGAAATAGTTACAGAAGGTGAGCCTTGTGCAGCTTACATTGGTCCAGCAGGTGCTGGGCATTACGTGAAAATGGTACATAACGGTATTGAATACGCTGATATGCAAATTATCTGTGAAGCATATCAAATGTTGCGAGATGGCTTAGGGTTAAACAGCGATGAAATTGCAGATATTTTTGCGCTGTGGAATAAAGGACCTTTAGAAAGTTACCTAATGGAAATATCTGTAGAAGTTTTACGTCACCGTGTGGGCGAAGCAGAAACTCCTTTAGTTGATTTAATTCTAGATAAAGCGGGTCAAAAGGGCACTGGGTTGTGGACTGCTGTCAGTAGTTTAGAACTTGGAACTCCGGCACCCACAATAGCTCAGGCAGTTTATGCACGTTCAATTTCATCTTTTAAAGATTTACGTGTAAAAGCTTCAACTATTTTAGCAGGGCCAGAAATAACCGTTTTAAATGCTACCGAAAAGGAAGCATTTATTGAACAGTTGCATGGTGCGATTTACAGTGCAAAAATTTGTGCTTATGCACAAGGGTTTCAATTAATGAAACTTGCTGAAAAAGAACATAATTGGCAGTTAAATTTTTCAAGTATTGCTAAAATTTGGCGTGCTGGTTGCATTATTAGAGCAGCCTTTTTACAGTCAATAACAGATGCATTCGAACGTAACCCTAATTTAGACAACCTATTACTCGATGATTTCTTTGCTGAGCAATTAAGTAAACATCAAATTAACTGGCGTAAATCTGTTGCTAACTCAGCACTTATGGGGATTCCAACAGGCGCGATATCATCATCGTTATCTTATTACGACTCTATACGTTGTGCTGTGTTACCCGCAAATTTATTACAAGCTCAACGTGATTTCTTTGGTGCTCATACGTTTGAGAGAATTGATGTCAATACAGGGAAAAAATATCACGTTAACTGGTCAAGCGAATCACGTAATATAGTAGAAATTGGTTAAATTATCATTTGTGCGCTATCTAATTT
>NZ_JACGWF010000159.1:0-3469 GCF_014077595.1 Colwellia sp. 6M3
ACATTAACTTACCTTAGCTGGATAATTACATGAGTTATGCCACCCTATTACATCAAAATGCCAGGTATTATCATCTAAAACTGGCACCCAACAACATTAACTCTGACCATTCAGTTGCATTCGGTTTTCCGCTAATAAATTAAGTTCATTCTGTGCTTAGCTAATATTGGCTTTTTTCACTAGCGACAACTCTTCCGACTTTGCGGTCGTAACGATTATTACTAAGAACGATCACTACTGCCACAAACCTGACCTAATTCACTGGTCAAGCCATCCATGTTTTATGTTCACTTTGATACGATAGCGGAAGTTAGCCTCAGATGAGTATATGGGACTTTTTATGATGGATTTTTGCCAGTAAGTCGCTGAGCCTGAGTGTGAACAATGCAACACAGCGGTCATTCGTCATCAAATAGTTAATGCTAACTGAGGACATCAGCAAAATAAAAAAAGAGATACTTTTTCTAATGATTAAGTTATCTATCAATAGGGCTAAGAGTCCCTGATGAATGCTGACCAATTACATGAGTATAAATTTGAGTAGTCTTCAAATCATTATGGCCAAGTAATTCTTGTACCGTTCTAATATCAGCTCCATTTAACAGCAACTGAGTCGCAAAACTGTGTCTGAAAGTATGTGCTGTTACATGCTTTCTAATATCAGTTTTCACAACGGCAGATCTCAGAGCTTTGGTTAATGAGGTCCAATGCAAGTGATGACGACAAAAATAACCATCCGTTGGATGCTTACATCTCACGGTTGAGGGAAATAAATATTGCCACTTAAACTGAGTAATTGCTTTTGGGTATTTGCGTGATAATCCTGAAGGCAAACTCGTTTTACCTTCTCCTTCAGCTAAATCTTTACTATGCAAATCTTCGACTTTGTCTATTTGGGCCTTGAGTGGCTCTATGAGTATTTTAGGCAATAGAGTCATTCTGTCTTTAGCTCCTTTCCCCCTAAAAACGTAAATTGAATTACCGTCAAAATCGATATCTTTTATACGCAACCTCAATAGTTCCGCTTTTCTTAATCCACACCCGTATAACAAGCTGAACATGAGGTGGTACGGAGGCTTTAACTCTTTGATAATCGCAGTAGCCTCTTGGTTTGATAATACCATTGGCACCCTAGTTGGCGCTTTAGCCCTAACCGTATCAGATAAGAGGGTTAGTTCTCTTTTGAATACATGCTTGTACATGAAAACAATAGAGCATAGCGCTAAGTTTTGGGTTGAAGACGTTACTTGCCTATCAACAGCTAAGTAAGTGAGATAATTACTTACTTCTTGCTCTCCCATATCTTTGGGGTGTCGCTTTTGGTTAAAAAGAATGAAGCGTTTAATCCAAAGCAAATACGCTTTTTCAGTTTGGATACTGTAATGTTTTGTACGAAGGATATTACGGATACTTTCAAGAAAAGGCGATGTAGACATTATTACCAACCTGTAGCTGTGTTTATATACAGTTATAGGTTTCAATTAAATAAAGATCAAATCTTTTATCAAATGGATATTACTGAGAAGTCACAGTAAATGACCAAAATCCTGATATATCATTAAAATTTTAAGTTATCTTGCTGAATACAAACGTTTTTTAGTTTTTTGTGTTGACAGGATATTACTGAGACTTCTCAGTAATATCCGAACACAATAAGTTTTGGTTAAATTAATCTTTCTAATTTATTGAAATTGTGGAATATTAAGTGATAATTATTAAAAATTATGGAACGGACATTACTGAGAAGTCTCCATAATAAGCTGTTAGGTTTTAAGGAGAGTACCAATGTCAATTGATAGTTTATTTGCTTTGTTCGGAGCCATGATTATTTTAGCAATAGTTCCCGGCCCTGCGGTTTTTGCTATCATTGCTCGTTCTTTTTCTTCTGGTAAATTACAAGCATTCTATATGACTGTTGGTATAGTATTAGGTGATTATATTTTTATTGTCCTTGCTTTGTTTGGTCTTTCTGCCCTTGCGGAAGTAATGGGAACAGCTTTTTTTATTATAAAATACCTGAGTGCTGCTTATTTAATTTGGCTTGGGGTTCAACTCCTACGTACAAAAGCAAAATCAATTGATATTGAAACATCGAAAGACTCATCTTTAATCTCTAATTTGTTAACTGGTCTTTTTATTACACTAGGTAATCCTAAAGCTATTATATTTTATGTGGGTTTTTTTCCTGCATTTATTAATGTTAACGAAGTTACATTTTATGACACCAGTTTAATTATGTTAGCTGCTACTTTAGCCTTTGGTAGTGTAAATATGTGCTACTCGTTACTAGCAGTAAAAGCGAAAAATACTTTTAAATCGCCTAATGCAACAACAGTCATTAATAAAACAGCGGGTACTATCATGGTGTCAACAGGTGCTTTGGTGGCAATTAAAACCTAACAAGAATTTAAAGAAGGACAAAATAAAGTTGGCTTTTTGTTCACTACGTTCACCTATTTTAGCCAACTATATTTTGCCTCTTAAATGGGCGTTATGTTTCATCCAAGGAGGGTGTTCAAAACATGTCTGAGATTACCATTGCGATTATAATCGTCACCTTGCTTGTTACTGTTCTTGCAATATTTTTGAGGCCAAGATACGTTGCCATTATATATGTGATAAGTAATATTGTTTTTTTTACAAATGCAGGGCAAGCGGGAGGCTGGTTTTTATTGTTAGTTCAAATGCCAGCACTTGTTCCTTCTATTCTTGGTATGTTTTTTGGTGCGTCTATTGGCCACTGGATTAGACCAATCATTGGAAAAAGACTCTCTAATATTGGGCATAATGCCTCTGATAGTTTATATAAGCAAACAAGCGAGCATAAAATATTACCGTTAAATTTAGACGGAACATCTAAAAAGCGTGAAAATAAATATGCAGTTAAAAAGGAAAGTTTTCCTGATAAGTCAGCGGAAAAATAAAATGAAGTAGTTGGGTGTTTAAAACATAACAAGGCACTTAAACGGAACTAAAACAGTGGGTTAAGTTTCGCTTCGCTACACATTTTAACCCACTATTATAGTCCGCTTAGTGCGGCGTTATAAAGCAGGGAGAAAGCTGTGTCATCTAGTGCAATAAATACTAAATGTTGGATTTGTGCCGAACGTGCAACATTTATAGAAATCGATCATGCCAATCGAAAATACTATCAATGTAGCGCTCCTGATTGCGGTGATTTCGCTATATCTTGGAGAGCTGAAGAATCTAAATCAGATAGTCATACTTTTAAAGAACATCTAAAATCACTCGCAAATAAGCATCGAGGTTCTGATAAAGTACCTTTGGTAACTATCGGCTCGGATCAAAATGTAAAAATTGAAGTCATAAATAAAACTGCTTTATAACACATATGAGCCTTATTCCCGTCAATAGGCAATAGGGTTTTATTTAGCTGCCGTTAGGCAGCTAATTGTTCATTCAATTCACAAGTTCATCTACTTCGCTATGTCAATTAGCCATTAAACAA
>NZ_JACGWF010000180.1:0-1722 GCF_014077595.1 Colwellia sp. 6M3
TTGCTGCTCAATAAAAGCAGTCCATTTTTGTTGTGTAGCTAATTGCATATGCTGATCCCTAATTAATTTTAGGAAAGCTTACTGTTTGGCTGGTTTAAATGTTAGGTGCCTTTTGGCGGACGCTCACAATTAATTTTACTGCTAGCTAATATCAATTTAGTGAAGACATAAAAAAGGTGACTTATATTAGTCACCTTTTTTGCTATTGAATCTTAAATGTTCTCTCAACTCTTGATTTAAGCATTGAGTCGAACACCGAGTTTAGCTAACGTTAACGAGCCATGTTAGCTAAACAAATAGACCAAGCTTATACCATTTTAATCGGTACGTACTTAGTGCTCATCTCTTCTGTAGGAGGAGCGAAGCGAGTTAAGTCAATACCTTCAACAGCAGCTTTATATTCTTCTAATGATGGGAAACGGCCAAGTACAGCTGAAAGCACAACTAGAGGTGTTGAACCTAGTAATGATTCACCTTTTTTCTCAGCAGTATCGGCAACAACACGACCTTGGAATAAACGCGTTGATGTTGCGATAACCGTATCGCCAGGTTCAGCTTTTTCTTGGTTACCCATACATAAGTTACAACCAGGGCGTTCCAAATACATGATGTTATCGTACTTAGTACGTGCAGCACCTTTCGGGTTAGCATCATCAAATTCAAAACCAGAATATTTACGTAAAATATCCCAATCGCCTTCAGCTTTAAGCTCATCAACAATGTTGTAAGTTGGTGGCGCAACAACTAATGGCACTTTAAAATCTACTTTGCCATTTTGTTTCTCAATGTTACGTAACATTTGAGCGATGATTTGCATGTCACCTTTATGTACCATACAAGAGCCTACAAAGGCTAAGTCGACAGTTTTGCCGTCATAGTATGATACTGGACGAATAACATCATGCGTGTAACGCTTAGATGCATCATCGTTGTTTACATCAGGGTCAGCAATCATTGGTTGGTCGATAACGTCTAAGTCGATAACAACTTCTGCATAGTATTTAGCTGCGTCGTCAGGTGCTAGTGCTGGACTAGTGCCTGATTTAACTTCTTCAATACGCTTGTCAGCTAATGCGATTAAACCGTTAAGCGTTTTAGCTCCGTTTTCCATACCCTTTTCGATCATGATTTGGATACGGCTCTTAGCAAGCTCGATTGATTTAATTAAGGTTTCATTATTTGAAATACAGATTGAAGCTTTCGCTTTCATTTCTGCAGACCAATCAGTGAAAGTGAATGCTTGGTCAGCCATTAAAGTACCAATATGTACTTCGATGATACGACCTTGGAATACGTTTTCACCACCAAACTGTTTAAGCATTTGCGCTTGTGTTGCATGCACAACATCACGGAAATCCATGTGACCTTGCATTTTGCCTTTAAAGGTAACTTTAACAGACTCTGGAATTGGCATCGCCGCTTCACCTGTCGCCAGTGCGATTGCAACAGTACCTGAGTCGGCGCCAAATGCTACACCTTTAGACATACGAGTATGCGAGTCACCACCAATGATGATTGCTCTGTCATCAATTGTAAGGTCATTCAATACTTTATGAATAACATCCGTCATCGCAGGATATACACCCTTAGGATCACGAGCTGTGATAAGGCCAAACTTGTTCATGAAACTCATAAGCTTAGGAATGTTAGCTTTAGCTTTACTATCCCAAACTGATGCTGTGTGACAACCAGATTGGTATGCACCGTCAACTAAAGGAGAGA
>NZ_JACGWF010000157.1:0-4160 GCF_014077595.1 Colwellia sp. 6M3
ACAAATAACTATAGGTTTTCATCTGTAATAACAATTTTTTACAATCACTTCAGGTAGATTGCGTTCATTTAAGTGAATTTCAATGCCTATTAATAGGAAGAGAATATACATGACGACTTCATGGTCAACCTTTAAAAATAAAATTAACCAATGTTTATGCCCACCAGGTAACGGGGTTTTTACCGTTAACACTGCTAAAGAGCGTAAGGAGCGTTTACATAACGCCTTATTTGGACAATCAACTAATATTGAAGCTCTATGGCAGCAAAGCGTAGAAAAGCTGCCAGAATCGTCTAATGCGGTGATCTTAGGCATAGCTTCGGATTGTGGTGGTGGTATTTTACGTGGCGCAAACTGGGGACCTTTGTTTGTTCGCTCTACTTTATTAGAGCAGTACCCTGATCTAAATGCTTACGATTTAGGTGATGTCCGTGTTATTCCACATTTATTACACGATAAATATCTTAATGAAGCCACTATTGCCAATTGTCGTAAAGCACTTTATCAAGACGAAAACAGTGTATTTCCCGTTAGTCCATTAACCATCACAGAAGATGTATTACATGACTTTTATGCTGTGTTTCCGAAAAAAGGTATTTTTGGCATTGGCGGTGATCACTCGGTAAGTTACCCATTAACAAAAGCGTATTTACAAGCGAAGAAGAAACAAGGTATTCGTGCTGCGATTATTCACTTTGACGCCCATACTGACTTGTTAGTTGAACGCTTAGGTATCGACTTATGTTTTGGCTCTTGGTGCACCCATATTCTAGATGATTTAACTGATCACCGTGATTTAATTCAAATCGGTATTCGCTCAAGTGGTAAACCAAAATCTCATTGGGAAGGAACTTTTGGCGTGAAGCAGCATTGGGCGCATGAAGTAAAAGAGCAAGGCGTTGAAGCCATTATTGCAAAAATCATCAAGCAATTAAAAGATGATAACGTCGATGAAGTTTATGTTAGTTTTGATATCGACGCACTTGATGAAACCTATGCAGCGGCAACAGGCACACCAGAGCCTGATGGTTTATCACCCAACGAGTCAATGCAAATATTACGTGCGGTAGCGGCTCAATGTCCTATTACCGGTGCCGATATGATGGAGATCGCCCCATTTACCGATAGCACAGGCTTAGGTGAAGTAAGTCGTGATAGAACGCTAGCAGCAGGTGCTGAAATTTCAGCGTTCTTGATTGAAGAAATGAATAAGTAGCTCTATTTTAAAAGCTAATAACTTACATTAATTTCAGAGTAAAAATAAAAAAACCGCTTTAAAAGCGGTTTTTTCTATTGTGTCGTACTGTGGCTAATATACGTTACTGAATCACGATATTAACGCCTGAAAGTATGGTTTCAGCACCATTCGGGGTTTCAACAGATATAAGAAGTACCCCTGAAGCGGGTTCTTGCGCACCTTTAATAGCAACACCGAAACCCGAACCGCCATTTTTATTATGGTTATTCCAAGTAAAACTGCTTGGTCCGACAATGGACCCTACCGATGCTTCAAATGATACAATTGACCCGGCCGGCATAGGCTGATTATGTAAATCCGAAATAATCACACTTGCAAAGCCTGTGTTTTCACCTGCAATGTAAACAGTGTCATCAGAAGGGTCATCATTGGGGTTAACAATTTCTGGCGTATTAGGGTCGTTGTCATCATCAATTGTGCCACTAACAGCATCATTCGTAGAATTAATAACCCCGAAAGCATCGCTACCAGACATTACTAATACTAATGAGCCTCTAACATCTAATGACTGTTGAGTTGAACAACCATCATGAGCAGGGATTGCACATAAAGCGCCATTGTATTTACCATCTTTGCCATCATGTACCCCATTTCGATTAAAATCAGAAGGAGTCTCAAGCTCACCTCCTAATTCTCCACCAGTAACGCCTGGATTAAATATTCCATCTTCGTTGTAATCAACAAACGTTTCTGCTAAATCAAAAGCTCTACCACTGACATCATTCCCCGTGTAAGTAATATCTGCTCCAGAAGTATTTATACTTCCATCAGGGTTACAAGGTTTGCCAGTTCCCCCCGTAAATGCAACAACTTCACAAACATCAAAGCGTCCGTTGCCATTTAAATCAGGAAATGATTCTTCACCTATAGTAGTAGCTAAAATAGTAGCCCTGCCACCAAACTTTTGCCCCATTGAATTAACTAATTCAGGTACATGATTAACATTATTTACATCGCCGATCACATGCCCATCAGGCTTAGGGAATTGGCTACGCCATATTACTGAACAAGCACCATCTGTATTAGTTGTACATGAACTATTTGCTGAATCAATTGAGCCACCTTCAGTGGTAAAAAATACGACTGTAGGAGGTGGAGGGTTGTTAAAAGCATCTGCTAAACGTGCTGTAACAACCACTTCGGTACCATCTAAATCCCAAGCTTCTGGATTTAGTATATCTGCAGATATACTAAAACTGTCCTGATCGGGAATACCTGTGGAGATAATGAGTTCACTTGATTGTGTTGATATTACAGGTGCACTATCACTAATACTTGCCGTAACTCTAACCGTACGAGATACCGTTCCAGAATTAACTACAGTTTGTACTATACCTTGACTGTTGGTAGTTGCACTTTCAGGTATGAGGTTAATACCACCTACATCTGTATTTAATATAAAATCAACATCTTGGTTATTTACTGGGTTACCGTTGGTATCTAACACACGAAACAACAGGGTTGAGCTTTCAGGTTTATCTGCACTGCCCGTCCCCTGTATAGCAATGAGTTCTGGTGTAGCAGAAACAAATTCAATGCTACCGACATCAGCTGGTAATACATTTAACGTAGCCGTAGCAGACAAATTAATACCACCAGCATTCGCAGTCACACTAATTGGATCATTACCTACACAGCCCTTAGCTAAGTATGTACTCGTTGCAATGCCATTGGATGTTGTAATGGGAGTACTTAATGTCGCAGTTGGAGTTTCAAGACTTGAGCACCCCGAAGTAAAATTAATGTCTACACTTTCAGTAAACAAATTATTTTCATCATCAAGAATAGAGACCGAAATAACTGAAGTTCCACCAGCAGATATTTGAGCTAAACTAACTTCTGCTTGTTTTTCTATAAAAGGTGAAACTCCTCCCATTTTCAAAGATGTAGCACCAACTACTAACAATACTTGCCCTGACTCACCAGTAGGAAGAGTGGCGGTAATACTACCTGCACCTAGAGTATTACCTGAAAAGATGTCTATGTATGCTTGATTATTATCATCAGTAATCGCCGTAGTGATAGGCAAGTCACCAACAGTAGAAGAAAATGTGACTATTAAGGGAGCATTAATCCCGTTAACAGTTGCAATAGCTTTACCTGGCTTTGAAGATGTAATTGTATCAGTTGGGTTACCATCAGAATCAACTAAAGTGACACTAACATTAATATCGTCAACAACACCAATATCATCGCCTTGTGTTGTAAAACCTAATGGTATTGTTGAGCTTTCTCCAGACGAGATAGTCGCAGATATTTCAGCTGCACCACGCACACTACCTGCTGTTAAGGTTATTTCTGCAACACCACTATCATTAGTTAGCGCAGTACCTGAGGTTGGAGAAAACGCACCTAAGCCTGAACTGAAGGTTACTGCCCTAGCAACAACTGCTGTTGTTCCTTGCATAACGGTTGCTGTAACTGTAACGGGTGCAGCACCTGTAACCGTTGTGTCTGAAATAGCTAAGGAAATTGTTATAGCGTCTGGTGTACTACCATCGCTGCCATCGGTAGTCTCTTCAAACCCACCACTACTACCGCCACAACCAACTAAGGTTGCAAACAGTAAAATTAAACTAAAGCGTTGAAGTAGCGCCATAAAAAGCATCTCCCTGGTAATTATTTTTATCAACTCATTCCATCTTAACCGAATTTTTATAAAAAGGTCAGTGATTAACTGAAAAAACATAATTTATTAATATCTGATGTTATTTTTAGAGGTAAACCAACCATATTGGACGACTAAATTTATTGCGATTTATGCCAGTATTTTGACCTTATTGCGTATCAGTTACATTAAAATTTAGCATGTTAATTTCGCTGAACTATTTTTAAGCAATTAAATTACAAAGTAACCTAAAACTAGAATCTGTCTCTTATACACATCTCCGAGCCCACGAGA
>NZ_JACGWF010000142.1:0-6391 GCF_014077595.1 Colwellia sp. 6M3
GTCTAGCGACAATAGCGACATGGCCCCACCTGATCCCATTCCGAACTCAGAAGTGAAACGTGTTAGCGCCGATGGTAGTGTGGGAGTTCCCATGTGAGAGTAGGACATTGCTAGGCTTCTATTTAGAGAAACCCGTAGCTGACGCTACGGGTTTTTTGCTTTCTGGCGTTTTAAAATAATAAAGTGATGAAAGTATGGTGACAACAGTAGTGTGACTTATATAAGTTAAGCCCATGTGAGGTCTTTCCTGCACATCCATGTGCTCAAGATATTAGTATCTCGTATACGTCAGTAGGACACTGATAGGCTTCTACTTAGAATAGCCCGTTACGAAAGTGACGGGCTTTTTGCTGTCTGGAATTTATAAACTAAAACTCGTGCATGAAACGTATTAGTGCCGGTGATCAATAACGTATTTGGTCCTAATACTAGATTACCCTTTACTGTCTGCATCTATGGCGATAGCTTGTTCATAAAGCCTGTTTTGATTGTGTCCTTTCAAATATTTGATAATTGCACCATACCTTGTCCTATTATCTATCTCATAAAACAATTTGTAGTGGAAAAATACAATGGTTTAACATCAACTATTCTTTTTAATTTATATTTTAAAAACTAAAACAAGCTTTGTGTCAGTAAATTTACGTTGAGTACTATGCGAGTATTTGTAGTTACAAAAAGTCAGCTATAGCTAATGTATTATTGATAAATCAGTTTCAAAATTTAGTTAATAATTGCTGATGTTGAAATTTCGTATTTTATTACTTGTTGTACGATATTAATTTAGATATTGTTAGCTATGTTAGTAACACATTCTTTACGTTTAATATGTGTTGTTAAAAATAATAATAATAAAATATATCGACTCTTAAGGAGCGCTTGTGCTTATTAAAGATAGTTTTGATGAGGCACTGAAGATCAGTGAATCAACTAACGAATTTTTATCTCATTATCAAATACCACCCAGTCCAGTAAATTACTCTGTTATATATCTACACGCTAGTAAGCGTAATGATAAACTAAGCGCAGAGCTTGAAAGGCATGTTCAGACCTTCCAGGGAGTTGACTTAACATTTATTGAAGGTTTATTTGAAAAATATATTTCTAACTCTCACGCCATCGATAAGCAAATACTCGACCCTATTGAGAAGTCATTAACGGCAACGCTTGAAAAGATCAATTTGCAAGTCGACAGCGATAAAACAGTAGCTTCAAATCTTAAAAAAGCTGAGAAAGCACTTACTAAACATGAATACCATAAATCTATGCAAAATATTGTTTCTTTTTTAATGAACAATATAACTGCTTCTCAACAGCAGCATAGTGATCTTTCACTTGAATTGACAAGAGCTTGTGGCGAAGTAAGCTTTTTAAAAGCAAAACTTGAAGCCGCACGTCATGAAGCTATTGTCGATTCCTTAACTGGTTTATATAACCGCCGTGGCTGTGATATTAAATTAAAAGAATTAGATATTGAGCAAGTTCACTCGTCGTTGGCAATTGATATCGACCATTTTAAAAATGTGAATGATCAGTTTGGACATTTTATTGGCGACAAAGTTATTCAACGTATTGCAAAGGTTATTAAATCTACAATTTCAGATCAAGATATTGCTGTTCGGTTTGGTGGTGAAGAGTTTATCGTTGTTATGGTCAATAAAACCATGTCACAGGCACATGAAGTAGCAGAGAAAATAAGGCTAGCAATATCACAATTAAAGTTAATGCAGCGTGACTCTAAAGCTTATTTACCTAAAATTTCTGTTTCGATTGGTATTGCTCAACGACAAGATGAATTAAATTGGACCGATGTATTTGAACAAGCTGATACTGCTTTGTACCAAGCTAAAAACAATGGTAGGAATAGAAGCGTGTGTTTATAAATATATTATATATTTGTTAAATTTAGCCCGTTATATTTACCTGTAAAATGACAGTGGAACGTCAATAACTTATTCGATGAACATTACTAACTTCCACGCACACATATAAAACACTGTTTAAACTTCTAATACTTAACCTCTCTATAATTACAGCCAATAAATCTTACCTTTATCTGTGTTGAACAGTACAAAGCTTTTTATTTAACATGACGAGGAGTATGCGTTGGTGTTAGAACATTTTAGTTGGCTAATTTATAAATTCAGATACAAACAGTTATTGTCATCTCTACATAGCTTTTGTTAAAGCTGTTATTAGAAGGATGATAATTTTGTAGTCAAAGGGATTGGTCGCTTTATCGTTTTGCTTTTAATTAAAAAGTTACAGTGCAAGTCAGGTGAAAACTTATAGCGTATTATCACCAAATTCTAAAATATCTATTACTTTTCTAGCTTCAGCAATAGTGCAGTCAGTGCGTTGCATTAACTCTGAAATGGTAATGCCGGGTTTCTTTTGAGCAATAGCTAACAGCATATCTAAACCTAAGTTTTTACGCTGTTTAGATATATGTACCGCTACCCATTGCCAACTAACTTCTTCACTTTGCTCAATGAGATAAACCGTTTGTTCAAGTTGCTCGAATGTCGCTTTTAATTGCCAATTTCGAGAACGACCAATACGGTTAAGCTCACAACCCTGCGCTCTAATCAAAGATTTAAGGGCATAGGCTTTTAATACACGTCGTAAAAAAGACGGCAAAGTTATGTAGGGAATATTATTTTTAGGTGTTTTCATTATTATCTAAAAGCAAAAAACCAACATTGTTGTTGGTTTTATTTAGGTGTATTGATTACCATTTTTTCTTTGGTTGAAATAATAAATCTAAATCATCTTCTTCAGATTTTGCCTTTTTAGCGGCATCTTTGGCATTAGTGTTTTTTAAAGCAGAGGTTATCTCTTCAAGTACACTTGAAATTTCTTGTCTTTTAATTGTGCAATATTCAGTTTGGATAGGGTTATCAGCGATTGTTTGTAATGCTTTCTCCAAGTACTGTCTCGAAGAGCCTAACATTTCTTTTTGGTAAGCGATCATGCCACGTTTTTGCAATGTTTCTACACCAATTTTAAGTTGCATTGCTGATAACTTATTATCTTCTTGGGTAAAGGTTTGTGGATCTAAATTTCCTTTAGACTGTTCAGACTTTAATGTTAGACGTAATTTCTTTATGCATTGTAATACGCCAACAAGTTGCTGTTCACTGTCAGGTAAAGTAAAACTTTGCTCACTTGCTGCTTCACTGGTATTTGACTTACTGGCACTAACTCTTGTTTCCATTTCTTTAATACGCGCAAGTAGTTGTTTATTTTCTGGCAATATTGCTGCCATTGCTTTTGTCGCATTAAGACTTCGAGTATTAAGGATCGTTACTAAGTTAGGGTTGTTTGGCAAGTTTGCAATGCTAAGAAGTAACTCTTCTGTTTCATCTATAATGGCTTTTTGTTTCGCTGCTTTTCCACGCTGTTCTTGCTCAATTTTTTCTTTATGCTGCTGTATTGCACTCACTACCACGACAATGATAATTAAAGCGATAATTAAAGCGATGATAATGCCCATGTTTAATACTCTATTTTATAAAAAATATAAATTCTAATACGGCAGTTTACAAAAATTGTTAGGTGAAGCAAAGCACAAAGCGTTTTCTTTTTTTTATTTTAACTTATTGGCCTGTTCGTTATATTTTCCTGACTCATTTCAAGGCACAAATTAATGCATAAATGGGCGATTAGCAGATTATTTCCTCAAAATTTCAAAATAATATGGAATAAATGTGCAATTAAGTATATATTTTTCGTCTAAGAAAACTCTGAATGATAATTATGAAGCTGCAACAACTCCGTTATATCGTCGAAGTACTCAATAATAACTTAAATGTTTCTGCCACGGCGGAAAGTCTTTTTACCTCACAACCAGGTATTAGCAAGCAAGTAAGAATGCTTGAAGACGAACTCGGCATTCAAATTTTTGGTCGAAGTGGTAAACACCTTACCCATGTAACATCTGCGGGTAATGAGGTCATTAACATCGCGACTGAAATTTTATCTAAAGTTGAAGCAATTAAAGCTGTTGCCCGTGAACATACTCAGCCTGATGAAGGTAAGCTTCGTATAGCTACTACACATACGCAAGCACGATATGCTTTGCCTGAAGTTATTCAAGGCTTCATGAAGAAGTATTCAAAAGTTTCATTACACATGTATCAAGGTACACCAGCCCAAATTAGCGATGCCTCAAGTAAGGGCGATGCTGATTTTGCGATAGCGACAGAATCTTTGCATTTGTATAACGATTTAGTGATGTTGCCTTGTTATCGTTGGAATCGCAGTATTATTGTTAAAGCGGATCATCCATTAGCGTCTAAGCAAAATATTACTATTGAAGATATTGCTCAATACTCTTTGGTGACTTATGTTTTCGGTTTTACTGGACGATCTGAGTTAGACATTGCTTTTAACCAAGTCGGGGTTGAACCTAAAATAGCTTTTACTGCGACTGATGCCGATGTTATTAAAACTTATGTTCGATTAGGTGTTGGTGTTGGTGTTATTGCTACTATGGCAATGGATCCTAAATTAGACAATGATTTAGTAACGATAGACGCTAGCCATCTATTTAGTCCGAGTATGACCAAAATTGGCTTTAGACGTGGCACCTTCTTACGTGGTTATATGTTTGACTTTATAGAACGTTTTGCACCGCATTTAAATCGTGATTTAGTCACTAAAGCTATATTGTTGAAGAACAATGCTGAAATTGATGAGATGTTTGCCAATATTAAATTACCTATGCGTTAATTTTGATGTATTTATAAAAGTATAGATAACAAAAAACCGTATGATTAATACGGTTTTTTTAGTTTTAATTAACGGTACAACTCAGTTTTATAATATTTTTATGGCTATTATAAAAACTGAAGATTGAACCGAAAGTCTTGGCATATTTTCAGAGTAATAGGTTAACACTCAGTAATATTAACCGCTAAGCCACCACGCGAGGTTTCTTTATATTTTGTTTTCATATCGTTGCCTGTATCCCACATAGTTTTGATAACTTTGTCTAATGATACCTTTTGTTTACCTGTCCCTCTAAGCGCTAAACGTGAAGCGTTGATAGCCTTTACTGACCCCATTGCATTACGCTCAATACAAGGAACTTGCACTAAACCACCTACAGGGTCACAAGTTAGGCCTAAATTGTGTTCCATCCCTATTTCTGCCGCGTTTTCTACTTGCTCAGGTGTACCGCCCATAATTTCAGTTAATGCCCCAGCGGCCATTGAACATGCTACACCTACTTCTGCTTGGCAGCCGCCTTCAGCGCCTGAGATGGTGGCATTGGTTTTGTATAAAATACCAATTGCTGCAGCGGTTAATAGGTAGCGAATACAGTCTTGTTCATCAACGGGTTTTATGAACTTGTCGTAGTAAGACAAAACCGCAGGAAGGATCCCCGCCGCGCCATTTGTAGGTGCTGTAACTACTCGGCTACCGGCAGCGTTTTCTTCGTTTACCGCTAAGGCAAATAAATTAACCCAATCCATGGCTGAAAGTGGATCTGTATTTTTTTCAACGCACAGTGCTCTATGTAAGGCAGGTGCTCTGCGGACGACTTTTAATCCACCAGGTAATATACCTTCGGTTACTATACCTCGAGAGATACTAGCCTTCATGGCATCCCAAATTTCTATTAGTCCTGAACGTATACTTGCCTCATCTTTTAAGCACTTTTCGTTTTCCATCATGATAGTGCTAATACTCAAGCCCTTTTCATTAGCTAGTTGTAACAGTTCGTCAGCACTTGAGAAACGATGTGGTCGATCAATATTGGCATGGGTTGATAAGGCTTTATCTTTTTCTTTCTCAAAATCACAGTCTTTAACAATAAAACCACCGCCAATGGAATAATAGGTTTCTTCGAAAATAACAATGTCATTGCTATAAGCAAAAAATGTCATGGCGTTAGCGTGTGCTGGTAAGGTTTTTCTTCGATGATAAATAATGGCATTTGCTTTAGGGAACGAGATCAAATGCTCCATATTCAAGTTTATTTTTTCGCTTGCTACAACATCAGCTAATATAGACTCAATAGAGTCTACTGGAATTGTTTCAGGGCTTTGTCCTGTTAACCCTAAAATCACGGCTTTACCTGTACCGTGACCAATACCTGTTTGGCCTAGTGAGCCAAATAATTCACATTTAACCCGATCTGTTTTATCTAACTTATTGTCTGCTATAAGATTTTCAACAAATAACTTTGCTGCTTTCATTGGACCAACGGTATGAGAACTGGACGGGCCAATTCCGATTGAAAACATATCAAATACACTAATCATAAGAAAACCTGAATAAATACTGTTAAATACAGTGATAAGTAAAATTTTGTTCGGTTATTGTAGCTGAAAGCTTTCAGCATTCAAAACAAAATGTATATTAGTTGTAGTGTATTATAGCT
>NZ_JACGWF010000244.1:0-281 GCF_014077595.1 Colwellia sp. 6M3
TCTAGTGAGAACTCATCTCGAGGCCTGCTTCGCGCTTAGATGCTTTCAGCGCTTATCAGTTCCGAACGTAGCTACCGGGCAATGCCATTGGCATGACAACCCGAACACCAGCGGTTCGTTCACTCCGGTCCTCTCGTACTAGGAGCAACCCCTCTCAATTCTCAAACGCCCACGGCAGATAGGGACCGAACTGTCTCACGACGTTCTAAACCCAGCTCGCGTACCACTTTAAATGGCGAACAGCCATACCCTTGGGACCGACTTCAGCCCCAGGATGTGAT
>NZ_JACGWF010000179.1:0-1845 GCF_014077595.1 Colwellia sp. 6M3
TTATTATAGTAATCAACTCCCTTTGTTTACATTTTTTAACACTTTATTTGATTTTTCAACTTATGTCACCTTTTTTAATTATTAATCAGTAAAGAAATCAATAATTAAGCAATAAAGTGAAATTTAGAAAATAACAGCATATTAACTATGAAAATTTATACAAAACGATGAACATAAGTGAGAGCATTCATTTATTTAGAATAAAAGAATGGTAAATCGGTGTGGGTTTGCTGACATTTGAAGGTGAATAATGCCGTTTACTAAATAAACGGCATTTGAAACATTAAAACATTACTAATGTATTTAAATAAACAGGTTACTCAGAAACTGGTTCTGGGCGTTCTTTTGCTTCACGAACTTTTAAAGTTCGCTGTTGAAATTCACTATCGTTTAGTGAAGATATCGCTTTGTCGGCATCAGCTGACGAAATTTCTACAAAACCAAAGCCACGTCTTTTCCCTGTATGCTTATCTTTCATTAATCTAACGGATTGAACTTGGCCATATTCAGAGAAAAGCTCTCTTACTGCAGCTTCATTAGCTCTATAAGGTAAATTACCAACATAGAGAGTACTTATACTTGTGTCTGCATCTTGTACACTTGTTTCAGCTTTGCCAATTAACGGGGCGATGAATGCACAAACAAAAGCAATAACAGCGGCGCTGATACTGGTAAGTTCAATAACATCACCGTTTGCTAAAAAGTATATAGCTACAGAGAAAACTAACGCTACTATGAGCGTTAATGGTTGAGGAGACTTCATAATGGATACCTAATTATTATTTTATAAGAAACTTAAATTGCAATTCTATGTTACCCACCTTTTAGCAATGTGCAAGAATAAGTGTAATTTTTATGCAATTTATTCAGCTATATACCTATATAACATTCCCAGTCACGATATTCGTTTATAAAATTAGTAAAAACACCTATATAGCATTAATTTTTAACTGTAGCTTTCACTCTTTGCACTAGCTTTGTAGAAAATAGACTTTAAAAACTTAGTATGAGCAAAAGAAAAAACAGAGATAATAGTATTTTCATTTGAACAGCATGCTATTTACACTGCTTTAGCTTATTAAAAGCACCAGCTGTACAATTAAAAGGCAAACAAACACTTTTATGCAATTTAATTACAATTAGCGGTTGACGTGAGGTCAAAAATCTCTAAAATGCGCTCCACTTCTTCGGGACAAGTCGAAGAGGTTGATGTATAGGAAATACGAATTAGGGCGAGTTAGGACGACGTAAGCCCGGTTTTAATGAGTTATCTAGCGCGGTTTAGGCCGATTTGGTTAACTTAACGTTTTAAAGTTAAGTTTGAATCTTCTGAAAAGAAAGTTTAAAAAAAACGAAATAAAACGTTGACATTGAAACAGAGTTGCGTAGAATGCGCATCTCGCTTCAGGCAAGGCCTGTAGCAACGAAGCAAAGCGAATGAGATTTTGTTTCGGTTAGTTTTTTACTTTGAGTTTAAACTAACGTTCTTTAACAATTAGTTATCATGCAATTTGTGTGGACACTCACATTAACGTTGATTTTACATAGTTATCCTCGGATAACAAAAAAACAGCTTAATATGATGTCACACAAAATAAGTATCATTTAGGTCTTCGGATTTAAATAATACGTTTTATGTAGTTACTTAGTTCCTAGTCGGGATTAAGTAACACGACAGAATTCATTGAGCAGATGTTGAAACAAGTTTACTTGTCTCACATCACAAACGATTTTTAATTGAAGAGTTTGATCATGGCTCAGATTGAACGCTGGCGGCAGGCTTAACACATGCAAGTCGAGCGGAAACGAGAATAGCTTGCTATTCGGCGTCGAGCGGCGGACGGG
>NZ_JACGWF010000210.1:0-601 GCF_014077595.1 Colwellia sp. 6M3
AACGCCATCGTTAATGCATCACAAACAAGCTTAGCTTTCATTCTAGAGCCCATGCTCCAACCAACAACCTTGCGAGAATATAAATCAATTACAACGGCAAGGTATAGCCAACCTTCGGATGTCCAAATATAGGTGATGTCCTGAACCCACCCTTGATTAGGCTTTTCTAGGTTGAAATTCTGTTCAAGTTTATTTTCATATACAGGCTTTTTATGTTTACTGTTCGTGGTCGCCTTGTACTTCTTTTTGTAACGAACCCAAACATCAGCTTCCTTCATCAACTGAGCAGCTTTTCTTCGACTCACAGGAAAGCTAAGCGCGTTCAATACCTTTTTCATACGACGAGAGCCATACGTATTGTCACTATACTCAGCCGCACTTCTAATCCATTCAAGCATTTCTTCATGCTCAGGTTCTACAACATTATCTTGATTCCGTTTTTGAAAACTGTAGTAATTACTGCTGGTTACCCCTAGCAACGGACACATTACCGCCACTGGCCAGGTCTTCTTATATTGGGTGATAAACGAATATATTACTTCGTTTCGTTTGCAAAGAAGACCGTCGCTTTTTTTAATATATCGCGCTCCATTTTAAGGCG
>NZ_JACGWF010000145.1:0-6317 GCF_014077595.1 Colwellia sp. 6M3
GGAAAGTACCATTCAACCACTTAATATGACGCTGGAAAATAAGGTACCTATAGTCAATGTAATTGAAAATGCAGTAGCAATTCTTCCATTTCATACTTCAGCTACTGATAATCATCAATACTTTGTTACAGGCTTACAAGAAGAACTGATTAACTTATTAGCCTTAAAGCCTGTTTTTAAAGTCGCCTCTATTCGGGCAATTAATGCTTTGGATCCTGAAGCAAGTATTGAACAAATTAAAAATAACTTGGGGGTTAAATATATTGTTGAAGGAAGATCTAAAACTGTAAAAGATACTTTAATTATTAATACTATCATGACTGATGTAGTTACCGGCTTTCAAGTTTGGTCGGATGAATCTGTAGGGTCATTCGATGGCTTGGTTTTACTTTATAATGAACTGTCGCGCAAAATTATAAGCGCATTACATTTAGTGGTCGTGGGTGATAAGTCAGTTAATAATGTTAATTATATGCCGACAGAAAACTTCTCTGCTTACGATGCTTACTTGCAAGGTAAGGAAAAATATAGAAATTCAAAAAGTATGGCAAGTTTAATTGCAGCAGAGGAGCTATTTATTAATGCCCTGCAATTAGACCCTGATTTTGTTCAAGCATCGTCAGCATTATGCCAGACCTATTTAGATAAATACTTGCTTAACGATGATACAAATGAATACCAGAAGGCACTGAATGTTTGTCAATTAATTGCAAGTAATGAAACTGTATCTTTCGAATCTCAATTAGCACTAGGTACTTTGTATCGTGTTAATGGCCAATATGAAAAGTCTGAACTACATCTAAACAAAGCAAGGTTGATTAAGCCAACATCAAGCGAGGTACATATATCATTAGCGGCTTTATATGCTAAACAAGAGCAAAGTGATAAAGCTGAAAGTTTCTATCAACAAGCCATTGATTTAGAACGGGGTAATTGGCAAAATTATTATGATTATGGGTTGTTTTTATTTTACTCAGGTCGTTATGAACAGGCGATAAGTCAATTTAACAAAGTCATTTTAATCAATAAAAATACTGCCATGGCCTACAATGCGCTGGGCGCAGTTTATTATCTGGTGCTTGATTTCGAACAAGCTAATATTGCTTGGTCAAAATCATTAGCCATTAAACCCACTTCAGTAACCTTTTCAAATTTAGGTACAGTATTATTTTTTATGCAGCGGTATGAGAATGCGGTCGAAATGTATTTACAAAGTGCTGAGTTATCTCCATTAGACCCAACAGTTTGGGGTAATTTAGGTGATGCATATAAATACAGTAAAAATAGTACAGAAAAGGCAAATTCTGCTTACGAAAATGGTCTTAAGTTAGCGAAAAAAAATGCAACAATTAATGATAAAGACCCTAATATTCAAGCACTCATTTCTCGTTATTATTCTGAATTAAAACAATGTGAACAAGCAAAAAAATACCAAAACATTGCGCTTAATCACAACCTAAAAGACCCTTATATTTATTACGACTTAGCAATCGTTTCCATTAACTGTTTCGATGAAGATATTTTGAAGTCGTTTATTGAAAAAGCTATCAATTTAGGCTATCCAAGTAAGCTTTTATTGGCAGACCCGCAATTTTACGACTATAAACATTGGTTGAAAGAAGTTATTTGATGTTATTAACCTGAATAAGGAAGATTCAATGAATACGCTAAAAGTAAAACCCATAAGTACGATGGTTAAAGTGTTAATGTTTTTAATCGCGTCTAGCTCTATATTCGCAATGGCAGCGAATAGTAACAAAGATAGGCAGCTAATAATTGAAGTGAACCCATCTACACATTGCGCAATAAATGTGGTTCCATCAGACCATGAAAGTAACTGTGCCTTGTTATATCCTGCAGATAAAAATCCCTGTAAGAATGATCCCGAATGTGTCTGTTCCAAAAAAGAGAAATACATTTCTTGGCAAACAAGTACAGGTGATGAATTCGATATCAACTTTACTGAAGGTTCGCCTTTTAAAAGGTGTGACTACAGTGCAGGTCGTGATGGAAAGGTTCGTTGTAAAATAAAAAATGATGGTGACTATTATTATGAAGTCAATGTCGAAGGGTGTGATTCCAACCCTTATGATCCGCGAATAGTAGTTCAATAAGTGTTGGCAGTATTAACTATAATTAAGGTAAGTCATTCAGCAAATAACTTACCTTAAGTTTCAGCTACGTTTATTCTAAACTAATTTGTTAAAACGACTTATTCATCGATAAGTTGTTTCACAAAATACGAACTTTCTTCGCTACCTAAATGGGTTTTTAAATAAGGAAGTATTTTATTCAATTGGCTATTTAATTGCCATGGCGGATTTACAATAAATAATCCTGTACCTGTCATACCGTATTCTTGTGTATCAGCTTGTTGGCAATACTCTACTTGTAATAAATTACGTACATCACTTTTTACGAACGCGTCTTGCATCTGTTCAACTAGTTCACGCTTAACAATCGGGTACCATAAAATATAAGTGCCGGTTGCGAATTTCTTATAAGCATTAACGATAGTGCGAACGGCTTTTAAGTAATCTTCTTTTAATTCATAAGGCGGATCGATTAACACTACACCGCGTCGATTTGGTGGTGGTACTAAGCCTAAAACACCTTGATAACCGTCAGATTTCTTAACATGAGACTTATTCCAACGCTGACTGTATTCTTTTAAGTGCTCAATGTCAGTAGGGTGAAGTTCAAATAAATGCGCGCTGTCTTGACGTCGGGTAAACTGTCGAGCGATACCAGGAGAGCCAGGATATAAAGAAAGTTCATCTTGATCACGATTTAAGTCTTTGACTAAATCAATGTAAGGCTGAATGGCTTCAGGTAAATCTTGTTGCTCGATTAATTTGGCAATACCATCTTTATATTCACCTGTTTTTTGTGCATATTCATCGGCTAGTTGATACATACCTGCACCCGAATGGCTATCAATATAATAAAAGCCTTTTTCTTTTCGGGTCATATATTCGAGTACTAAGGTTAATACCGAGTGTTTTAAAACATCAGCAAAATTTCCGGCGTGAAAAGCATGGCGATAACTGAGCACAGTAGCTCCTTTAATAAACGTTAAATAAAAATAAAGGTATCATAATAAGATCATGATACCTTGTTAAGCATTGCTAAATGTGAGCTAAGTCTATACTTGAGAAGCTAAATATTCGTCGTAGCCTCCTGCAAAGTCAGTGTAACCACCATCTGCTAATTCGATAATACGCGTCGCTAAACTTGAAACAAACTCACGGTCATGACTGACGAATAAAATAGTGCCTTCAAACTGCTCCATTGCCATGTTTAGTGACTCAATAGATTCCATATCCATATGGTTAGTCGGTTCATCCATAACAAGAATATTAGGCTTTTGCATCATGATTTTACCGAAAAGCATACGTCCTTGTTCACCACCAGAAAGCACTTTCACTGACTTGTTAATGTCATCAGCTGAGAATAATAAACGCCCTAAATAACTACGAACAGCTTGTTCGTCGTCGGTTGGTTGACGCCATTGACTCATCCATTCGAATAAGGTCATATCATTTTCAAATTCATGGCTATGATCTTGTGCGTAGTAACCAATGTTAACGTTTTCTGACCAAGTGTATAAACCTGACGTGGGTTGATACTCAGCTTCGCCCATCATGGTACGTAAAAATGTTGTTTTACCAATACCGTTTTGACCAATAATAGCCACACGTTCGCCTACTTCAATCATCATATTAAGGTCAGTTAAAACCTTATTATCATCAAAGCTCTTGTTTAGATTCTCGAGAACAAGGGCATTACGGAATAATTTCTTTTCTTGTTCAAAACGAATAAACGGATTAACACGGCTTGATGGCTTTACATCGGCCAATTGAATTTTATCAATTTGTTTAGCACGAGAAGTGGCTTGTTTTGCTTTTGAAGCATTGGCAGAGAATCGCGCCACGAAAGCTTGTAGTTCACCAATTTGTGCTTTTTTCTTGGCGTTGTCAGACATCAATTGGGCTCTAGCTTGCGTAGACGCTAACATGTACTCGTCGTAGTTACCTGGGAATACACGTAACTCACCGTAATCTAAATCAGCCATATGGGTACAAACACTGTTTAAAAAGTGACGGTCATGCGAGATGATGATCATGGTTGAATCACGTGCGTTCAAGGTTTCTTCTAACCATTGAATGGTATGTATGTCGAGGTTGTTGGTTGGCTCATCAAGTAATAAAATATCTGGGTTAGAGAATAGTGCTTGGGCTAATAACACACGCAATTTCCAACCAGGGGCAACTTCACTCATTAAACCGTAATGTTGATCAACAGGAATACCTACACCCATTAATAGTTCGCCAGCGCGACTTTCTGCACTGTAACCGTCCATTTCAGCATATTCAGCTTCTAAATCACCGGCACGCATACCATCAGCTTCACTCATTTCTGGTAAGGCGTAAATGCGGTCACGTTCTTCTTTTATCGCCCACAACTTGGTATGACCCATGATTACAGTATCAACAACAGAAGTTGCTTCAAAGCCAAACTGGTCTTGACGAAGTTTACCAATGCGCTCGTTTGGATCTAAGGCAACGTTGCCAGATGTTTGCTCTAAATCACCACCCAAAATTTTCATAAAGGTTGATTTACCACAGCCATTGGCGCCGATTAAACCATAGCGGTTGCCGCCACCAAATTTTTGTGAAATGTTTTCAAATAACGGTTTAGCACCGAATTGTTGGGTAATATTGTTTGCAGCTAACATATGAATTCCGTAGCGAGTGTTTAGATGAGTTAAGTTAAAGCGTTAACTCATACTTTAAAAATGTAAATAATGCGCGCGATTATACAGGTGTTTAATGATTAGCGAAAGTAGAGCACTTGCTTAACTTTACTTAATCTAGAATACGAAAATAGAAGGGGACTGTAATAGCAAAGAAAAGACGCTTTGAAGGGGGTAAAGTAACAATTAGTCGCTCGGTAGAATAATTATTATAAGCTTTAAGCTACTCATTGAACTTTCATATTACTAATGCTCAGAAAGTTTATCAGGCTAGTCATTATAATTTGTTTTTCAAAATGATTTTTATACAGGTAGGTTTAAGTGAATACTAATAAAATTTTTCTGGTGTGCTTTTATTTTTTAACCTGTTTTGCGTATTAACGCCGTAATGGGCGAGAGTCTCATTACCCATTTAAAATTTTAATGTGATACTTTATTTTATGTAGACGGGGTGTCCATGCAATTATTTTTGGCTAATGCAAATGCAAACATCGGTACATTAACTATGCACCGATGCTTATACATTATTTATAAAGACTACTTCACGAGTGAGGCATTAAGTTTCAGTCTTCTTTACGGTAAATACTTATCAAGCATATCGCTAGAAGTAACGTCGCAATCATGCCCGAGGCGCCAGCGACACCTGATGGAAGAAAGCCATCACGCCCAAAGGTAATTAAAATGCCATTGGCAAACATCGCAACCCCACCCGCTAACGCTGTAAGGCCTCCTATCGCTTTGCCACCTTTAGCCATACTTGTCATTCCAAAAACAAGTGCTGCTAACCCCAATAATACTTTGGCTGCATAGTAAATCATGAAAGACAAAGCAACCACGCCACCAATTAAAGGTTGCGCTCCTTCAACGTCACCTGCAACTTTTCCAAATGATGAAAACAAAGTCAGGCCAATACTCACCTGCACGATGTTAAGTACAGCACTAAAGGCAATAGCCGACCATCCCAGTTGACAATTTTTTGCTTGCACCATAGCTGCACCAGAAAAGGCGACAAGAACAGTAAATATCAATGCTTCTAGCCCCCACGCAAACTGCCTTGAAAAACTAATTTCAGCAGTGTAAAGAGCAGTAAAAATAGCCTGTGTTATCGCCAACACCAATAATAAAGATGCCGTAATTAGCATGGTGCGTTTATTCGTAAATTCCATTATGTACCTCTAATAATTATATATTTAACGCTTTCTCATAGCTTTATTTCACTAGATTAGCCTAAGTTTTATATGGCCCACCACAAATAAGTAGCAAATGAGCGTAAGTTGTTGCCTCGCCTAAAACATAAACTATCGAAGCTACTATCAGCATGCAAATGGCTTACACTGTTAAGTGATTTAAACGGGTAGCTATTTTTTAAACAGCATCTTCCATTCAGAATATAAAATCCACTAAATCAAGTCATATACAGAGCTGTTACTGTGACTTAACGCTCTAAAAAGAGTTTTATGGGTGCAGTAGCTTTGAAGACGTCAAATAGATGAGACCTTTTATGACGTAGTTTTCATACCTGAAAATATAGGACAGGCAATACTATTTAATTCTTTCACTC
>NZ_JACGWF010000175.1:0-2097 GCF_014077595.1 Colwellia sp. 6M3
GTCGCATTAGATATTTGAGACGAAGTTTCTGACGGCATTAATGCTGATACGGTTGAGTTTCTTACGCCGTGCTTTTTAATACTGGCACGAAGTGACTCCCAATCTAAATGAAGTGGTTCACCGGTAATGTTATCGATTTCTTTTTTGTAGGTATCGATAGGCAAAATACCTTGTGATAAACGAGTCTCATTAAACTTAGGACAAGCACCTTGCTCAATAGCTAATTCGTTAGAAGCTTTTAATAAGTAATACTGTATCGCTTCAAATGTGCGATGCGTTAAGTTGTTCGCACTACCATTTGAATAGAAAACACCATTTTTTGCTAAATAGTAAGCGTAATTTATAACACCTATACCGAGAGTACGACGACCCATAGTAGCGGTATGTGCTGCTGGTACTGGGTAGTCTTGATAATCTAATAAGCTATCTAAAGCACGTACGGCTAAATTAGCTAAACCAGATAACTCGTCTAGGCTTTCAATTGCGCCTAAGTTAAATGCCGATAAAGTACATAGGGCTATTTCACCGTTTGGATCGTTTACATCTTCCATTGGCTTGGTTGGCAAAGCAATTTCTAAACATAAGTTACTTTGACGAATAGGCGCAACAGTCGGATCAAAAGGTGAGTGAGTATTACAGTGATCTACGTTCTGTAAATAAATTCGACCTGTACTTGCACGCTCTTGTGCAAATAAGGTGAATAACTCAATTGCTTTAATACACTTTTTACGAATTGAGTCATCAGCTTCGTATTTAACATAAAGCTCTTCAAACTTATCTTGGTCTTCGAAGAAAGCGTCATATAAACCTGGTACGTCACTTGGGCTAAATAAAGTAATAGATTGGCCCTTAATTAAACGCTGGTACATTACTTTATTAAACTGTACGCCGTAGTCTAAATGTCGAACGCGGTTTTCTTCAACACCACGGTTATTTTTAAGTACTAATAAGCTTTCAACTTCTAAATGCCATAACGGGTAGAATAGGGTGGCAGCACCGCCGCGAACTCCACCTTGCGAACAACTTTTAACAGCTGTTTGAAAGAGTTTATAAAATGGAATACAACCGGTATGAAAAGCTTCACCATTGCGGATTGTACTACCCAGTGCACGAATTCGACCGGCATTAATACCAATACCTGCACGTTGAGATACGTATTTCACAATCGAGCTAGATGTTGCGTTAATTGAATCTAAACTATCGCCACACTCAATTAATACACAAGATGAAAATTGGCGAGTAGGTGTACGAACACCAGCCATAATAGGCGTAGGTAATGAGAGCTTAAAGGTTGAAATAGCGTTATAAAAACCTTTTACGTAATCTAAACGTGTTTCTTCAGGGTATTTTGCAAATAAGCAAGCCGCCACTAAAATATATAAAAACTGTGCACTTTCATATATCTCACCAGTAACACGGTTCTGTACTAGATATTTACCTTCTAATTGTTTTACCGCAGCGTAACTGAAGTCTAAATCACGGCTGTGATCCATAAAGCCTTCAAGTAGCTCAAATTCTTCAGGTGTGTAATCAGCTAATAAATGCTCATCATACTTGCCCGCTTCTACTAGTTTTACAACATGCGGGTAAAGCTTAGGTGGCTCAAATTGGCCATAAGCTTTTTTACGTAAATGAAATATGGCTAAACGTGCAGATAAATATTGATAATCAGGTGTTTCTTCCGATATTAAATCAGCAGCTGATTTAATAATGGTTTCATGAATGTCAGCAGTTTTAATACCATCATAAAATTGAATATGTGACTTAAGTTCAACTTGAGATACCGAAACATTGTCTAAGCCGTTTGCAGCCCAAGCAATTACTTTATGGATTTTTTCTAAGTCGATTGGCTCTTTAGAACCATTGCGCTTTGTAACAAAAAGGTTGTTATTCATGAAAGACCTGTAAATCTAATTGTTGTTTTAATCACCCACAGTAGGTGCTTAAAATGTTAATTGCCTCAAAATGTCATTTATACGAGATAAATCGTATATCATTCAATATGTCTCTGAATGAAAAATGCACTATATCTTGGGGTTTTTAAAAAACTAATCACAAGATAGTGAGGTTTGCACTACAATGCAAGCGATATAAATT
>NZ_JACGWF010000113.1:0-10484 GCF_014077595.1 Colwellia sp. 6M3
ATTACACCCTTAGCGAAGCGGGCGAGCAAATTGAAAGTAGCACAAACGAAGCGCCACTTACTTACATTCATGGCAGCGAAGGCATGCTTCCTGGTTTAGAAAAAGCACTTGAAGGCAAAGAAGCTGGCGAAAAATTTAGTGTAACTCTAGAGCCAAGTGAATCATACGGCGAGCGTGTTGATGACTTAATTCAACGTATTCCGCTTAAGCACCTACAAGGCGACGTTAAAGTATGGAAACCTGGTATGACAGCAATGGTTAGCTCTAACCAAGGTCGTCATCAGGTTACTATTGTTAAGGTTGGTCGTTTTAACGCAGATTGTGATTTAAACCACCCATTTGCTGGTAAAACGCTAACGTTTGACGTTGAAGTTATATCGGTACGTGAAGCAACAAGTGAAGAAGTTTCTCACGGACATGTGCACGCTGAAGGCGGCTGCGGTCACTCTCACTAGTTAGCAATAAAGGAAGTAAGTATGTCTAAAGTTGCAGTCGTTACAGGTGGTACAAAAGGTATTGGCTTAGCCGTAGTAAAGCGTTTGCTAAACAATGGCTATGAAGTACATAACCTTGATATAGAGCTGAGCGAAATCGGTATATTTCATCAGTGTGATGTAAGTGATGTATCGGCGGTACAAAGCTGTATCAACGCTATCTGTGAACAAAGCAAACGTATTGATGTACTTGTTTCTAATGCTGGAAAACACTTAAGCGCAAATATAGAAAGCACCGACGAGCAAACTCTCGATGCACTTTTTGCGCTTAATGTTAAAGGCGCTTATGCCGCAATACAAAGCGTATTGCCAAGCATGAAAGCGCAAAATGGCGGCGCTATTATATTAGTCGCTTCCGATCAGGCAATTATAGGTAAGCAAAACTCTTTTGCGTATAACCTAACAAAACATGCCCTTGCCTCAATGGCTAAAACAACAGCGCTTGATTACGCAGGTTTTAATATTAGAGCAAATGCGGTATGCCCTGGCACAATAGAAACCCCGCTATTTCATAACGCGATAGATGCGTACTGCGCAAAAAGTGGCGCAAACAAAGCTGAAATAGTTGCCGAGGAAGCAAGTCTGCAACCGCTTAACCGATTAGGTCAAGCCGACGAAGTTGCTGCTCTTGTGAGCTTTTTAGCAAGCGACGATGCCAGCTTTATTACTGGTAGCTTACAAAGTATTGATGGCGGCTATACAGCCCAATGAGCATGCAAATTATTGACCCTCATGTGCATTTTTTTAATCTTGCCGAGGGGCAATATACTTGGCTACAAGGCGAAAACCCACCAGCATGGCCTAACCTAGAAAAAATTAAACAACCAATAAGTGCAGAGCAACTTGTTAAAAGTACTGATTTTGAACTTGCGGGTATTGTGCACATTGAGGCTGGGTTTGATAATCAATCACCTATAAACGAGTTAAACTGGCTAAGCTCGCATTTAAAAAACCTTTCATTCAAGGCTATTAGTTACAACCAAATTGATGCGCCCGCAGAGCAATTTAATCACGCGCTAAATGCACTGGCTCATTCAAGCCTTTGTGGTATAAGAGATATAACCGAAGAAGATGATGCAGTGAGACTAAAAAGCCCTCATTGTATTAATAACCTTAATTTATTGGCTACAAATAAACTGCATTTTGAAGCTCAATTTGATATTGAAAATAGCGAAATAACCAAACAAATAGCTTACTACGCTAAGCAGCTACCGCAGCTTCAGATTATAATTAATCATGCAGGACTGCCAAGTAATTTAAATGACTGGCAACAAGGTGCTGAGTTACTTGCTCAGCACGACAACATAGCAATTAAATTCTCTGGTTTTGAATTACTACAACTTACCAGTGAGCAACAAGCAGCGTGTTTTAATATTCTTTTTAATCACTTTGGCCAGCAGCGTATTATGTTTGCAAGCAACTTTCCTGTGTGCCAAATAAATACAAGCTACAACACTCTATGGCACTGCCATAAGGCGTTATGCTCAAACGATAAGACATGGCATAACCTTAGCTATGCAAACGCTAAGCACTACTACCAAGTTTAAGTAAAACTAGTTATATTAAACTCTCTTTTTATAATAATACGGCCAATTTATGAAAATGTACTTTTTACTAATCGTTGTATTTTCTGCGTTTTTTCTCAATGGCTGCATATCTCAAAATCCAGATCCGACACCTAAGCTGCAACATGCTCTACTGGCAAAGCCAAATAAAACAGCCGTTAGCAAAGCAATTAAAACACTTGTACATATACAAGAAACTCAATTAGCTGAGAATGTATTTACTACCAGCAGCACAGTAACCCTTAGCAATGTGGATGGTAATAATATTATCGACACGCAAAGTCGCAATACACCCGATCAGTTTGAATTGATGATTAAAGGCAAGCAATGCTATATACGCCACCTTGATAGTAAAGCCACTATTGAGCTTAAAGACGTAGAATGTAGAATTAACGAGTTATAACAAGCTAAAACTTTACCAAAAAAGTAAAAGCCGGTAAGTGACTAATCACTTACCGGCTTTTTAATGCATGACCTAAGTTAGGTTAAAAGACTATTATTTTATTTCTACGCGTTGAGAACGCATAACAATCTCATCATTTAATTCAATACCCAACCCTGGCTCTTCTGACACTTCAAAGAAACCATTTTTAGGTTGTGGGTCTTGTAAACATAACTCGCGGTTCCACTTTTTAATCGCATAAGTGTGGTGCTCATGAATCAAAAAGTTAGGGATAGCCGTTTCTAAGTGCAGTGATGCTGCTGTTGCAACAGGCCCGCCACATACGTGAGCTTGAATACGCACATCAAAGATATCTGCGTAATCACATACTTTTTTAGTTTCGGTAAAGCCACCACATAAACCAATATCAGGTTGCAGAACATCAATACTTTGCTCTTCTAAGTACGGGCGCACACCCCAGCGATTATACAAACGTTCACCACCAGCAATTGGCACATTAACTTTATCTGCTACTTTTGCATGCAATGAATGGTTTAGGTAGTTAACTGGCTCTTCAAAGTACATACAGTCAAATTCTTCTGCAATTTCACCCAACTGAATGGCTGTTGTCACGCCAGGTAAACTGTGGCATTCAAAAATAATATCCACTTCGTCGCCTACTGCTTCGCGAATGGCTTGCATACGTGCACGGTATAGCTTCATTTCAGTGCGTGAGATTATTTTTGTACGGTCGTAATAAGTATTGCCGTCTTTATCGTACTGAATTGGATCTACTTTTACTGCATCGTAACCTTCGGCCATCGCCTTTAAAGCCGCTTCTGCATATTCTTGCGGCTGTACTAGCGCTTTAAATTCGCTATCCCAGTCAAACTGTAATTGCGATGCGTACGTACGTAGTTTGTCGTTAACTTTACCGCCTAACAATTGATATACAGGTAAACCAAGCGCTTTACCTTTTATATCCCAAAGTGCGGTATCAATTGCGCTCATTGCAGCATATACAACAGGTCCGCCGCCTAAACCCCAAAAGCTTTCACGTAACATACGTGACCATAGTTTTTCTGTTTGAAATGGGTCGTGGCCTATTAAAAAGGCGTCGGCCATTTCCTTAATCATAGCCGCTGCAGCACTGTGACCTAAATCGTATGCAAGGCCCGCTTCGCCAACACCACTAATACCTTCGTCAGTATGAATACGTACAAACACAGGTGTCCAAGAAGGTCTATCAGGACAGTGAATATCAAATACTTCAACGCGATTTACTTTCATTAAAATTCCTTATTAACCGCTATGGGTTATTTTGCAAAACTAGGGTCAAGTCGATACGCTTTACGTAACATCGCAGGCCACGCAAGTTGCCCGCCGGTGCTGCCACTGTGTACTACGTTTGCTTGATTATAAATATTGTCGATTATAGGTTGCGGTACTTCAATCACCTCTTGCGAGCTTGATTGTAGCGCTAGTTGAATTTCACACGCTCGCTGTAAATCATAAAAGCGCATAAACGCATCGCCTACCGTTGGGCCTACTGTTAAGCCACCGTGATTTACCAATAACATATGGTTAGTGCTGCCCAAATCATCTTGCAGCACTTTTCGCTCGTCGTCGTTTACTGCAAGCCCTTCGTAGCCATGATAAGAAAGCGATGGCAGTGAAAACATTGAATATTGGCTAAGCGGTAATAAACCATTTTTTTGTGTAGCGACTGCGATTGTTTCTTTGGTATGAAGGTGAATAACACAATGAGCGTCTTCGCGTACCTCGTGAATCGCACTGTGAATAGTAAATCCAGCTGGATTAATACTAAATGGCGTATCGTCAATAATGTTGCCGTCTAAGTCGACCTTTACTAAATTAGAGGCAGTTACTTCATCAAAGGTTAAACCAAACGCATTCACTAAGTAGTGGTCGGTGCCAGGCAAACGTGCTGATAAATGCGTATAGATTAAATCCCCCCAACGAAAGTGCTCTACCAGTCTATAACACGCGGCTAAATCAACACGAAGTTGCCACTCTTGTGCTGATACTTTATTTTTTAAATCGAGTTGGGGTAAATCAAACATAATGAGCCTTTTAAAAACGTACATTATTAACCTGTACGAACAGATGTTTAGAAGTCTAAAGCAGTCTCTATTTTATAGCAAACACCAAACAAAACAGCCACACTATTGTGTGGCTGTTTGTAAAACTAAAATACCAATTGCATTAAAATGGTATAACTGCGTAAATTATTTTACGTTAGCTAGGTAATCTGCAATTGCTTCAAACTCTTCATCAGTTACCGTTGCAACCATTGCTTTCATTGCCATGGTCATACCGTTATTACGTGCACCTGACTTAATATCTTTCATTTGCGCTACTAAGTAGTCTTTGTTTTGACCGTTTAGTTTAGGGTACATACCCATAATTGGTGCTTTACCTTCAGCGCCATGACAAGTTTGACAATTCTTAGCGGTATAAAGTGCAGCGCCATCGGCAGCTGCTGCATTAAACGAGAAGCTTGCGGCTAAAGTAATACCCGCGCCTAATAGTAGTGTTTTCATCTTGCTCATTGTATTTACTCTTCTTTTTTGACGGTTAGAAAAACTGTTCTATTGATTGTAGTAAACAATCAAATAAAAAGCATACGTACGAAACGACGCTAGACGATCAACTTAACCAAAAACCGCTAACTCGTTTCTATCTCACTTTTATATACTTTAGCAAATAAAAATGAGCTTACCCTTAATAACTTATTACCACACTATATCATCTGGTACTTCAAAGTCTGCGTATGGGTCATCTTCATCTTTTGGTTTGTTTTCTGGCTCTACATGAAAAACAATATACTTTTCGTCAACTTCAGCCACTTTGCGTGCTGGTTCGTCGTCTAGTACGTAAAATTGCCCTTCTAGTACACAAATAGCTAAACGACCGCCCGATAACGCTTTTTGCGTTTTCTCGTTCACGTCGATATTTTTTACTTTGTTTTGATAAGTAAAATTAAATGTGCGCTCACCACGAATAGCGTCTTGGTTGTGGTGCTCTAAAATTTGTTTAACACGCGCTTCTTGTTCGCGCTGCTTTAAGCTCACTTGGCGTGTTTGGTTAAGCTCTTCAGCTTTTTTTTGCTGCTCTAGCTTGGTTTGTTGAATATGCTTTTGCAGATCACTTGGGTTGCTAGTAGCCCCTTTCTTTTGCTTTTTTTGTTGCTTACGCTTTTCTGATTTAGCAACTTTAGCATTATGCGATGTTGTTAATCCTGCTTGAAGCAATTGGTCTTGTAATGAACCCATGACTTTGTTCCACTAAAAACTAATATTATCGCTATTTTAATCACCAACGAGTTCAAATAACAGCGCTATCGACATTAATCTAGCAAACTAGTTAAAACAAACCATGATATAGCGCAATGACTATGGTTTTAATTATCAATTAAAAGCAATTTTTAATACAATACCAGACAACCAATCAGCAAATGCACAAGCCATATAATGCGTTTACCTCATCTACTCGTTTGCTCGGTATTTATATTTTTTGTGCTTTATGCACCGCAACCCCTACTTAGCCTTTTTGCGAGCGAATTTAATGTAGCACCTGCGGTAGCTGGCAGCTTAATGACTGCAACTATGCTGCCCTTAGCTATTGCCCCGCTCGTTTATGGTTTATTTTTAGCAAAAATAAATCCACTACTTATATTACGTATTGCAATGATGCTTTTAGGCCTTAGCTGCTTACTTTTTGTTTATGTACCTAACTTTGAGCTTTTATTATTAGTCAGATTTTTACAAGGTTTAACGCTCCCCGCAGCTTTAACAGCAATGACTAGCTATATAGGCATGAGTTATAGCGCTGATACACTTCAAAAAAATATGACCCTATATATTGGTAGCAGTATAGTTGGTGGTTACTTTGGACGTGTGCTTGCCGCTTTGTTTAGCGACTTATGGAATTGGCAGAGCTTTTATTACGTAATTGCTTTTATGCTTATTTGCTTAGCTTTAACAATCAAACATTCTCAATTTTCGAACCCAGCAACAAAGTCTCAGCTTTCACCACTGGACTACATTAAACAGCTTAAAGAAGGCGCTATACTTAAAATTTACGGTGCCGTTTTTTGTATGTTTTTTTGCTTTGCTGCACTACTTAATTACTTACCGTTTATATTGCAAAATACGTTTTTAATTACCAATACTCGTGACATAGGTTTAGTTTACAGTGGTTATTTAATTGGTGCCCTCGCCTCTATTGCTGCACCTTGGTTACTTAAAAAAGTCCCTTCGCCTTGGCATTTATTAACTGCGGTATTTAGTTTTTATAGTGTGAGTATTATTTTATTAATGAGCCATCAGCTTAGCTTATTTTTAATCGCATTTACTTTGTTTTGTGGTGCTATGTTTGTGATTCATTCAACTGCCGCACCGCTCGTTAATAAAATCAGTAAAGCCCCACCAAGTGTAACCAATGGCGGATATGTATCGTTTTATTACAGTGGTGGCGCATTGGGGTCGTTATTACCCGGTGTGGTATACCAACATCATGGGCAAACAGCGTTTATGTTTACGCTGCTTGCAGTTTGCTTATGTGGTTTATCGTTAATTATGTGGGCTTATTTTGAGGGTAAAAATACAACGCGCGGTTGATGCTTTGTGTAATTAAAAAATGTTTCTAAATCAGCTTTACTAAGCAACCATGTTTGGGTGTTTTCAAACGGATGACAATGAAACAAATCACCGTGCCAAATATCTTGGTCAACCCATAAGCTCACTTCGTTTTGCTTATCATTTAAAAGAGCCAACATAGATACATACCCAGGAGCCACTTTTAAATATTTAGCTAGCCGCTCACTCGATGCAAACCCTAAGCGTGAAAGCCCTTGTTGCTTTGATAGTGCCTTTAAGTCGAGTTGCTTATTGTGCGCTGTAATAACTAAAAAGTGTCGCTTGCCTTCGTTATCGCGTAAAAATAGGTTTTTAAGACGAGTACCTGGGCGCTCAATCATAAACTCATCAGCCGCTAAGCTAGTATGTAGCGGCGGATGTTCTATTGCATCGTAAGCAATATCTAGGTGCGCTAAAAGCTCTGCTAACTTCGTTTTATCAGCCAACATATTACAAGCAACGCCCTCTTAGCTGTACACTCAGATCTCGCCATAAAACATCATTAACTTCATGTTTGTTATCGCAGTATTTACGCTCTTTTAGCTCTTGATTTAATAATTCAACTGCTTGGTCTTCTAGCTGCAACTTCAGAATGCTCGATTCTTCAAAATGCTCTTTCTCTATATACTGCTTAACCTCACCACGGCTTGGTCTATTGTTAGGACCACGGTCTAGGTTAAAGTTTTCACGATGCTTAGCTTTTACCGAAACAACATAAGCAAAAAGCTTATTGCCTTGCTCATCTTGCTTTTCGTGAAACTGTTTATTATTTATTTCAAAAGGCGGCTCGTCATTCGAGGCACAGCCAGCGAGTAAAACCATAAGCGCTAGAACACATTTTTTCATTGTTTTTTATCGTTTTAGTTTTGAATTAAGCCGAGTCTAACAAAAATTGACGTAAACAGTGAAAATTTACGAAAAAATACTTGACCAATTTTATAAAAAAACTTAAAGTTCGTCCCGCTTGGAACTCAGCAGTCAAGCAGTTACATTATATGTAACTTAGGAATGTGGGGCTATAGCTCAGCTGGGAGAGCGCCTGCCTTGCACGCAGGAGGTCAGCAGTTCGATCCTGCTTAGCTCCACCACTTTCCTACTCCTTTTCAAATTCGCTCTACTCTTCTATTTTTCCATTGTTTTTATTGTTTTTTGACACCCTACTATTCTAATTTTTCATTCTATATAATTTTAAATTTATCCATTCAACTTGTGTCTTTACAAGTTCTTAGCTATACATAATGTCACACATTAGTACTTTAGGCTTAACATGGACAACCCTAAGCGTTCAACGCTAAAAAAGCTAGCTGCAATAGGTTTAACAGCTGGTGCAATAACACATGCGCCTTATGTTTTTGCCCGAAAAAAAGTCACATTAAGAGTACTTGGTACGCATGTAACACTCCAAGAGGCTATTCGCAAGCAAGCGATGAGTGACTTGGGTATTAATATAGAATTTACTCCCGCAGGCAGCGCTGCTGTTTTGCAAAAGGCATCAATGGACCCTAGCTCCTTTGATTTATACGAACAATGGTCAAACAGCATTAATGTGCTTTGGGATGCAGGTTCTATACAGCCAATAGAAAAAAAACGACTCACCTACTTTAACGAGATAAATCCACTAACTAAAACGGGAAAACTAACCGAAACTGCAAGTATTGGTGCAGGTGATGCTCCCTATAAATTATTAAATGTTCAACCCGATGGCACATTAAGCGCTCAAGAAAGCGATCATATTAGCTTTTTGCCTTATGTGCATAATGTTGACTCTTTTGGTTACAACACCGACTTTATTAAGCCCGGTATAGCATACGAAACAGAAAGCTGGAGTTGGCTGCTTGATGACGAGAACCGAGGTAAAGTAGCCATTGTAAATGCGCCTACCATTGGATTATTTGACCTAGCCCTAGCAGCACAAAGCAAAGGGCTTATAAAGTTTAACGATATAGGTGCAATGACCCGCCCAGAACTTGATAGATTGTTTAGTATATTACTCGACTTTAAACGCCAAGGTCATTTTAGTGGCTATTGGAACTCGGTCCCTGAATCGATTGAGTTTATGAAAAGTAAGCGTGCCCATATAGAAAGTATGTTTTCGCCTGCCGTCTCTGCGTTAAACAGTCAAAATATTAATGTTCGTTTTGCCGCGCCAAAAGAAGGCTACCGAGGATGGCATGGTGTTATGTGTTTATCGTCACAAACACAAAGTAGCGTAAAAGATGCAGCTTACGACTATATGAATTGGTGGCTTTCAGGCTGGCCTGGTGCATTTATTGCTCGCCAAGGTTATTACATTAGTAACCCACAACGCTCTAAACTACTTCTATCTCAGGCCGAATGGGATTACTGGTACGGTGGAAAAGCAACAAACATAGATTTATTAAATACAAATGGCGACGTAGCAGTAAAAGCGGGTAAGCAACGCAACGGCGGTAGTTACCATAAACGCTTTAGCAATGTAGCAGTATGGAACACCGTTATGCCAACCTATGACTACAGTCTACAAAAATGGTATGAGTTGATTAGCCGATAATGATAATAAATTCAATTAAATCAAAAATAATATTAGCTTTGTGTCCGCTGATTGGATTACTTCTTTTACAAAGCTATTTGTTTAACTATTCGCAAACGACCTTACTAAACTTGCAAAAGTCGCAGCGTAACGCGCTTATTCAAAGTGAAGCTGTAACTAACTTAGAAAACGATATTATTTCCCTGCAAGGGCATGCAGTTTCATTTATTGACAATGCAAATGAAAATACGATTACCAAATTTAATTTTTACTTAAATAAGGCAAATCTAAATCTCGAGCAGCTAAAAACAAACACTCAAAACCAGACCCCTGAGTATCAAAACTCACTAATACGCCTTGGCGAGTATTTAAATAATTACCAAGATACATTTGGCCAAGTTGTCGTAAACAGACAAAAACGCGAACACCTTTACATTACTCAGTTCAAACAACCTATTGATGACTTACAAGTAACAATTAGTGATTTAGAAGGGTCTTCAAACAATGATAATAAAGTTATTTTTAACGATGTTTTACTCACAATAAGTAATTTAAAACATGCAATTATAAGCTACCTCTATAAACCTAATTTTGATGAAGCACAAAATGTAAAACAAAACTTAAATCACTTACATAAAAAACTAACGAGCACCTCTGTAATAAATGAATCCCTCTCCAATAAAACAACAAGCTTAAACCAAGCTTATAACCAACTTGTATTACTCACCCGTAGCTACACTTTTTCTGTAAATGTAGTGCTTACAGGCATAGAAAACGAATTGCTGTATTTAACTAATGAAATTAAAAACATAGAAAAAAATAAACTAATCAAAACAGAAGAGCTACTAAGTAGCCACTTAACAAAAAATACAG
>NZ_JACGWF010000130.1:0-7847 GCF_014077595.1 Colwellia sp. 6M3
CAAAAATAGATGCCATTTATATAATCATTCATCTAAAACACCACAGCTTATAGCTTAAAATAAAAAACCAGTATAAATGTTTAAAATATACTGGCTCATCATGAAACATTAATACTAGGTGTTAATTACTGACTTTAAAGCGACCAACTAAATTCGTTAAATCTTCTGATAAAACAAGTAAGTCATTCGAACCATCAGCCAATGTATCTGCAGTATTAACAATACCTTTTGCTGAGTGGTTAATGCCACTAATATTGTCATTGATCAAGTCTGATGAACTGCACTGTTGATCTGCGGCTAGAGTAATACGAGAAATATTTTCCTTCATTTGTCCAACTAAAGAGCTTATCTCGTTAAATGATTGGTTCGCTTGTTCAATTTTTTCGATAGTTTGTTTCGATTGATCGACATTCACGCCCATTTGTTGAGAAACAACACGTGTTTTTTCCAGCAAGTTCATCAGTACAGTATCAATTTCTTCGGTAGCGCCTCGCGAGCGTTGCGCTAATGTTCTTACTTCGTCTGCAACTACAGCAAAACCTCGCCCTTGCTCTCCAGCTCTTGCCGCTTCAATTGCGGCATTAAGTGCTAACAGATTAGTTTGCTCAGCAATGCTCCTAATAACATCTAATATTTTTGTTATATTCTCGCTTTCCAGTTCAAGTGACTTCATCGATTGAGATGACTCGCTTAACGACTCATTTAATAAACTTACTTCACTGACCGTAACAGAGATTAAAGAAATTCCCTTTTTTGAATACTCTTCAGTTTTCATAATAGTGGTTGAACTTTCTTGGCAATCACTTGAAGTTTGATGTGCAATATCGGTCATGGTTGCAATAAGATTATTCACATTACCTATAGATTGTTCTTGTTTATGGCTGACAGCTTTTACATCAGCAATTTGTATACCCGATTCATTAGCTGCCACACTTAATGTCGATGCACAGGCTTTAATATCAACAACAAGTTGATGAATTGAGTCTAAGAATTGATTAAACCATTGCGCTAATTCACTCACTTCATCTTTACCAATAATATCTAGTCGCTTAGTTAAATTCCCCTCACCTTGTGCAATATCACGTAAACCTTCAGCGACACGGTTTATCGGTTGAACAATACGATTGGCTAGCCAAAACCCTATGACAATAAATAGTGTAACCATGATTAAAGCAATCACCGCAATGGTCATACTCATACTGTATGCAGGTGCTAAAATTTCATCACTATGAATAACACCAATAAAGCGCCACTTTAATGCTTTGGAGTAATAACTCGCAACATCAACATCTTCACCTAAATGTTCTGTAGAAAAATGGTCTTGATTTGGCGAATTTTGTAATATAGAAAATAATGGTGATGAAAGATCTTTAATATTTTTGAAGTTATTTTCTGGTGTTTTAGCATCAGCTAATACCGTACCTGAATCATCGATAAGAATGAGGTATCCGCTTTCACCTAGTTTTGTATTACTCAATATATCTGTCAAGGTTGAAAGGGTAACATCTAAGCCTTGTACACCAACGATAACGCCTTGATTATCTTTAACTACTAATGCAGAAGTTACAACGGGTTTTCCTATCACATCCTGATATGCTTCCGTAATAATTGGAGCGTCAGGAGAAGCAAGTGCTTGTTTATACCAAGGACGTTCTCTTGGGTCATAACCTCCAAGTTCTTCTAATGGATATTGCACAAAACCACCACCTTTGGTACCCGTGTATACATAGAGTAAATCAGGGTGCGACGTACCAAAGTCTTCATAAAGCCTATATAAAGCTAATTCTTCGGCAGAGTCATTTTTCGGCTCCATCATATGATCAGCGCCAATATAAGTATGAGTATTCTCTGGAAGTTGAGCCGTCAGTTTATTTTCAGCTAAAAACTTTACGTTAGCTTTGATTTGTTGAAAGAACAGTTGGAAACCGTTGTCTACTTGTCTTAACTCATCATGAGTGCGTTCTACAAAGCTTGTTGAAGATTTAGAGATTGTCATTGATATACTAACAATCGCAATAGCAATAATAGGTAAAATAACTGTAGCTGCAAAGCTCAACGTTAGTTTAGAGCGAATATTCATAGCAAGTCGTTAAATGGCGGAAAATGTAGTCATAATATAACTGAGAGTTACGCTGAGACCAAGACACTTTTACTGGAGTTTTTTATATCGATATAACACAATAAAATTTGCTAACAAAGTAAATTCGAGCTTCTTTCTATGACTAAGCTCTCTCTTAGTATGGGTATATTACAATTCAAATTATAATACTTATTATATTCAAGGTTCAGTTAAAACAGATACTAAAAAAATATTTATTATCAATAATCTATCAATTACTTACGGTCAAAATCTAACTCCTTTTGAATAACTTCAGCTTAAGAGCAAATCGACAATTTACGTATTGTGACGCAAATAATTCAAAAGCGAATATATAGTTAAATTATTAATGAATAGTACAGCGTGAAATAACAAAGCAAATACATTTCCACAAGCGCTCGTTCCTCTAAACTCAGAGTAACAGCTACTTGCTGATGATAGTTTTTCGTGCTGCCGAACTTAGCGTTAGCAATTAATTTGGCGATATAAAGGATGGAAAAATCATAGTTTGTTGTGTCAAGCATGCTGGTGGTTTATGCTAGTTAAACTCAATTTTTTAACCTATAAATAGCGCTCGACAGAGTAAGGAACCTTAATGAAAAAACTTATCTTTTGTAGTTTGGTCGTAATGCTGGCTGGATGTGTTGCCACTGAGAGCGAAACAAAGTGGGTAAAGCAAGCCACCAGTGAAAAAAACAAACAAAAAGTAATGCTAGATGATTGCAAGGTTTTGGCAAACAAAAAAGCAGGTGAAGCGCCAATTAGTCAACCATTGCTTAAATGTTCAACTAGATTCGATCCCTCTTGTTCATTTTCCCAAAAGAAAATTAAAGAACAAAATAAAGAAGCACAAGAAGATTGGCAACAAGTATTTGACTCAGCTATCCAAAGTTGCATGAACGACAAAGGATATGACAAAGGCTAGTTTCTGAAAAATAGAATGTTCGCTTCGATAAGGTTTCGTGGGTGAAAAACGTTTTAAGTCACCCATAATAACTTGCTAACACAGAACTACCCGTTGTTAATGTTAGTTAGATATTGGCAAAGCGAACTTTGATTTATAACAGTAACTTTAGACTCATAGTTAGCATTTAAAAGTTGAACTTTACAGTCGGCTTTGAGCTTCAATACTAGGCTAGCTTAAGATTTTTGTCGTTTTATCCGGCAGAAAGGTTGTTAGCAATAATCACTTTTTTAGGATTTACAAAGTAAAAATACGTAGAAATATTATTCTTCTGATAGACAGCTAAGCCACCATTGCCAACATTGCCACCGTTCAGAATATTTTAACGGCATGACTTAAAAATGCGCAAACAAGAAATAAAAATAGAATGTGCCAGAAAAATCACAGTCAAATGTAGGCTAATAAAGCTTGAACTTTGGTAAGAAAACATTCATTTTAAAACATGTATTTTTGATAAAACTACCCGTCTGAAAAAAAATAAATCGTCAGGTTCGCCTAATATTAAACGTTAAAGCTTATATATTATCTTTAGAAAGCAAAATAAATTATTATAATATAAGAGATTTACCTGCATTGGGCATTGTTCAAACCAACCTTGACTCGCCCTTCATTTTTCCATCCATTGTTAAGAGGTTTGCCTTTGAAAAATTTATTTTGTTTGACTCGTCATTATCTGATTTGTCTTACACTCCTGGTACCCCTGATGGCGCAGGCTCATCAAGTATCATTCTGGAACGGCAATAAAACGCCCTCAAGACAACTTTACGAACAACAAGTATTGCAAGCTGCTCTCAGCGCTGCGGGGGTGAAGGCAAGTATTGATATCGATGAACGTAATCTATCAGTTAGTGAAGAAGCAACCGTTTTTAGCAAACAATTATTTGATGTTTTTGCCACTGTACAAGGCAACCCTAAACTCAATGCAGAAAACAAAATTTTAATAGCTAAACCCATAATGCAGGGCTTACTTGGTCAGCGATTATTGATCATCCGCAAAACAGATTCAGCACGTTTTGATGCAATAAAGCAGGCCGATGAGATGAAAAAAATGCGTTCAGGTATTCCTACTGGTTGGGCAGATGTTACTTTATTCAAAGCAAATAAATATAACACTGTTGAGATCGGTGATTTTGAAACTATTTTTCAATATTTAGTGAATAATGACTTTGACTATTTAGCTCTGGGAGCCAATGAAATTGAACAAGTATATCAACAAGCTGATTTGGAAAAATTAGATTTAACTATAGCGCCGACATTAATGCTCCGTTATAATTTTCCTGTAGTTTTTTATGTTAACCCCAACAATCCTGAACTCGCGAAACACCTAAATACAGGGCTAGAACTTATCATTAAAAATGGCACCTTAAAGACCATGTTTGACCAACATTTCGGTCATTTATATAGCCGCCTACATCTAGCTGACAGAATAAGTTTTGAACTCAAGAATCCACTGATTAAAAATAAAATCAATTAGATACTGGTTTGGTGTTAGGTCTGTTTTTAGGGGGCATTAAATTTATCAATGATTATGACCTTGTCTTTCAATAGGCTACAAAAAACATTAAATAATTACTTGTCCAGATAGCTCCTTTCTCCGAAAAACAGAAGCGGACGTTTCACAATTACGTTTTATGACTTGTTGGTGCGCACTGATCTTGCCCCATAAAAATGTCAACTTTACGTTCATATAGCTGACATGGGGTTAATTTTTCTATTGCGGTTTTTGGTACATTACGCCATACAGAATATTACTATTTAACTCTAAATTAGTGGCCATATTCACTAAGCCACTACATGTATATTACTCAATTGATTATTAAGAAAAAACATTAAACATGTCAATATCCTTATGTAAAAAAATCGACATATTAGTGATTTTCTAGCGTGAATTTTTATGTATTGAAAGTATATCTTCAATAACAGCGTATCCTGTTTCCAAGCGCCCAGCACCTGGACCAATTAATGTAATATCACCTAGTAATTCTGTTGAATAGGTAATAGCATTTGTCGCGCCTTTAATTGATGCTAATGGATGTTCACTCGATATCATCTCAGGTTTAACTGATGCTAAGAACCCATCGTTATGCTTTTCAACTGTTCCAATTAATTTCCAATGCTTATTTAAAGAAGTGGCGTTAGAAATATCATTATTTGTAATATGGCTAATACCTTCACGATCAATATCATCTAATGTAAGCGATAAGTCCATTAAAAGATTTCCCAGAATAACTACTTTTGCAGCAGCATCATAACCCTCGACATCACCTGTAGGATCTGCTTCAGCATAACCAAGTTCTTGAGCCTGTTTGAGCGCATCTTCATACCCAGCACCTGAAGACATCTCACCTAATATATAATTTGTCGTGCCATTAAGAATCCCTTGAATTTTTGTTATTCCGGCGGCTAACAACATCTCACTACCTAAGTTTATTGAAGGAGTTCCGCTCATTACAGTGCCTTCAATGCCAATTTGCACATTATTGCTTAATGCTATTTTACGAAGCTCAGGAAAGTGTAAAGCAACGGGCCCTTTATTAGTCATAGAAACATGCATACCATTATTTAATGCCTGTTTAACATGACTTACTGCAGGTTCACCTGTTTGTAGGTCAGTAAAAGCAAGCTCTACTAAAATATCAGCGCCACTTTTATCAATCGTTTCAGTCGCATTCCAGCCAGTGATAGGTGCCGAAGTACTTTTTAGATCTCCATGTTTTTCTAGATCAGATAATAAAACTTCAGGGTCTAAACCGTCAGGGTTAGAAAGACTTCCTTTATAGAGATCACATACCGCTACTATGCTTAAATTAATACCAAACTTTTCTATTAATAGTTGTTTTTTATCACTAATAATTTTAGTTAGGCCTTGACCAACATTCCCAAAACCGATTATTGCTAATTTATATGTTTTCATTACGTTCTTCCTAAGTTAACTCTTTAAAATGTTGAGTGATTGTTTGATAGCGTTACTTTCGTAAATTAAAACAATAAGTTTTTATGTCGGTCATTTCTTTAACAGCATTCATAACACCTTCTCGGCCAACACCTGAACCTTTAACTCCGCCAAATGGCATAGCATCAATGCGATAATCACTACTGTCATTTATCATGACACCACCACAATCCATTGAATCTGCAAGTTCAAACGCTAATTCAAGATCATTGGTAAATATTCCAGCTTGTAAGCCAAATTCAACATCATTTGCTTGAGCTATTGCTTCTTTTTTATCAGTAAATCGATACAAAACCGTTATAGGTCCGAACACTTCTTCTTTGGCAATTAAGCAATCACTACTTACATTTGAAAAAACAGTAGGTTGAAAAAAGTTTCCTTGCCTTTTCCCACCACACAGCAATGTGGAATTTTTCTCTAGGGCATCTTTTACCATCGCTTCAACTTTAAGAGCAGCACGATTATTAATCATTGGACCCATCTGCGTAGATTCAGATAGTTTGTCGCCCATAGATATTTTGCTTGCACGCAAACAAAACTCTGAAGCAAACTGATCATATAGTTCATCTTGAATATAAATTCTTTGAACATGTAAACAGTTTTGGCCTGCTGCCCAAAAAGCACCACTGACACATGCCTCCATTGCCAGCTCAATATTTGCATCATTCATTACTATTACCGGGCAGTTACTGCCAAGTTCCATTGATACTTTCTTTAAACCTACGTGACTTAGAATTCTTTCTCCGACACTTTTACCGCCAGTAAATGAAACCATATTAATGCGAGGATCTGATACGATTTTATCGCCTATATCTACCCCATAGCCTGTAACCAAATTTAAAATACCTTTAGGTAAATTTGTTTTATTAAATAGCTCTACAAACAGTTTTGCGACAAGAGGCGTCTCATGGTGAGGTAAAAGGATTACTGAATTCCCTGCCGCTATAGCGGGACCTATTTTATGAGCGACTAAATTTAAAGGGTCATTAAAAGGAGTAATAGCTGCAACAACGCCAAGCGGTATCCGTCGATAATACCCAAACCTATTTTCAGAGCCAGGAGCTTGATCGAAAGCAATAGTTTCTCCCGTTAAACGCTTCGCTTCTTCCGCGCTAATTCGTATGGTTTCCACACATCTAGAGACTTCTTTACGGGCTTCATTAATTGTTTTAATACCTTCACGTGCAATCATTTGTGCGAACAATTCTTTTTGATTACTTAAATTATCAGCAACTTCATTAAGTACAGACATCCGTGTATTTGAAGAAAGTTTTTTAGCTTTTTGGGCACCTAATACTGCTGCCTCAATAATAGTGTCCACTTCACTTACAGAGTTGTTCTCAACTGTACCGACTAAACTGCCGTCTTCAGGGTTTAATACTTGTATCTGTGGTTGTGAGCTTTTTACATCTATAGTAGCTAGAGCAGACAAACTTGCTATTGTAGGCATGGAGATTTTCCTTTTTTAATGATTTAGCGAACTATAGATATTTTACCTATCAATTATGGTGCACATCAGTCTTAATTTTAAAATTAACGAGTGTAAAACACCCTCTTTTAGATTATATTGATTTAATAATATCAATAATTATTGAGGTGCATTGAGTTATGAAATTAAGTAAGCAAGATCTAAAAATATTGGAATTATTGCAAATAGATGTAAAAACTTCTGTTGAGCAGCTTTCTGAGGAAGTAGGATTATCGACGGCAAGTATACAGCGACACTTAAAGCGCTTAAGAGATAATAAAGTTATCGCTCAGGAAGTAGCGATAATATCGCCAAATGCGGTAAACCAATCAATGACCTTTATTATATCTGTACAACTAAATAG
>NZ_JACGWF010000187.1:0-1471 GCF_014077595.1 Colwellia sp. 6M3
CTAAACCTCAAAGATGCTATTCAATGGACACTTAAAAAAAATCCCGAACTAAAAATATTTGAATTCAAACAAAACATGTTAATTGGACGTGAAAGAACAGCAAATTTAACTCCTGCTTATGAACTGGCCATTGAAGCTGAAAACTTTGCTGGTTCAGGAGAATTCAATCAGTTTGATAGTGCGGAACTAACCGTTGCTTTGTCTTCAGTTATTGAAATGGGAAATAAGCGCTCGGCGAGAATAGCGCTTGTTTCAAGTTCTAGAGCTTTATTCATCGCTGAGAAAGAGGTTGCGGCACTTAACCTAATGGCTCAGGTTACTGAAAAATTTGTTGAGGTGCTTGCAGCCCAACAAAGAGTCTTATTGTCTGAAAATGCACTTGAGCTAGCAGAAGAAACGTTAAAAATTGTATCTCAACGTAATCGCGCAGGTGCAACACCGGAGGCTGAAGTGAAACGGTCAAAGGCAGTTATTGCTCAGGCTAATCTAACAGTTCAATCTGAACACAAACGCTTAGAATATTTAAAACTCTCATTATCAGCCTATTGGGGAGAGACATCGGTATCCTTCTCTAGAGTGAATGGTGACCTTTATAAGTTTGGTAATGACAGTGATTTCAACAGTCTTTTTGCTCAGTTAGAGAACAACCCTGCTATTAAAATTTATGCTAATGAACAGCGATTAAAAGAGGCCGAAATACGGTTAGCTAAAACTGAGTCTAATGCCAATATTAAATGGTCTGTAGGAGTCAGGCGCTCTCAAGAAACCAATGATACCGCACTAGTAGCAGGTTTTAGCTTGCCCTTATTTACAGAAAAGCGAAACTCAGGTGCAATAGCAAGTGCGTTAGCTGAACGTGATCAAGTTACCATAGATAAAGAGGTTACTAAGCTGAGGTTTAGAAATTACTTACTGCGAGCATACTCTAATAGAAAACAAGCAATATTAACTGCAAATACATTAAGGAAGTCGGTTATTCCAATACTAGAGGAAGCCCTGGAAGATACTCAAATGGCCTATCAAAAAGGACGATATGGCTATCTTGATTATGTATCTGCTAGACAAGAACTGTTAAATGCACGACGAACCCTTATTGATGCAGCGTCTGCTGCCTTAATTTACGGTGCAGAGATAGAAAAATTAACAAACGAAGCGCTGTCATTATAGAAAAGGCATCACTTTACGATTAACCATATTTTTTAATTCAGTTATCAACTGCATTGTTTAGGATTTAAAATGAAAAACTATTTACTCGCACTATTGATTTTTGTTGGGTATTTGTCACCCATTCAAAGTGTTTTCGCTAGCGAAGATGAAGGCGAAGAAGGCATAAGTAAAATTAACGATAGTATGGCAAAAAGGGTTGGTGTTGAAACAGCCAACCTGTCATCAAAAATATTGAACCAGACCATTCCTGTATACGGCGCTACGACGATAGGCGCTGAACAGTTATTTCAAGTTGGTGCAAGAT
>NZ_JACGWF010000185.1:0-1480 GCF_014077595.1 Colwellia sp. 6M3
AATTTATACTATTCATTGACTTATGTAAGTTTAAGTTAAATATATTATTTTTTTAAATATTTAAACGTAACCTTACATTTTCTGACCTGAACATACTACGCGGCCATTTCATTTCAGTGCCATTCAAATGTTTTTTGTTTATTTCCTAGCCCTTGAATAGGTTTCTTACCATATATTATTGCTAATTATTTTTACGGAATGTTTTAGATTCTCAGTGTATAATTGCATTTTTTGTTGAACAACAATTTTATAGCGATAAGAAAATCACCGTTTGTCTTTATACGTTTTTCAATTGTGAAAGATGCCATTATAATCCCACTTTTTATTGGGTTCATGTGGGATACAGCATATCGAAACTCTAGGTAATTCACGGTAGTCTATTGTGATTTTGTACAGTATGTTAATAAGGTGTTTTTGTGTCAATCCCAGTAAAACCAGTAAACTCAGCAAATTCAATTTCTCACAAATTCTCCATTGCACCCATGCTCGATTGGACTGATCGTCACTGTCGCTATTTTTATCGCGTAATGTCGAAACAAACGGTGTTGTATACCGAAATGGTAACTACGGGCGCAATACTGCATGGTAAAGGCAATTACTTAGCATATAACGACGAAGAGCACCCTTTGGTGTTACAGCTTGGTGGTAGTGATGTAAACGCTATGACAGAGTGTGCAAAAATTGCTGAACAGCAAGGATATGATGAAATCAATATTAATGTTGGTTGTCCATCAGACCGTGTACAAAATGGTAAGTTTGGTGCCTGTTTAATGGCAGAGCCTCAACTGGTGGCAGACTGTGTCGCGAGTATGCAAAACGTCACCAAAATTCCAACAACAGTAAAATCACGTATTGGTATTGACGATCTCGACAGTTATGAATTTTTACATCAGTTTTTAACGACGGTGAGTGCCGCGGGTTGTCAGCATTTTATTATTCACGCGCGTAAAGCCTGGTTAAGTGGTTTAAGTCCCAAACAAAACCGAGATATTCCACCGTTAGACTATCAGCGCGTATATCAAATTAAACAAGACTTTCCCAATATTGATATTTCAATCAATGGCGGTATAACAACTTTTGCACAAGCTAATGAGCATATGCAACACATTGATGGTGTGATGATTGGTAGAGAAGTTTATCAAAACCCTTATATGTTAACTGAAGCTGACAATGAAATTTGGCAGGCAAATTCTGAAGTTAAGTCACGACAAGTTGTGCTTAATGAAATGATTGAATATGTTGACCATCACGTAGCCAATGGTGGCCGAGCTTGGCATGTAGCTAGGCATATGCTTGGGTTATGTAATGGTTTAGCAGGTGCGAAGCAATTTCGCCGTTATTTAAGTGAAAATGCTAATGGTGAAAATGTAGGTGGTGAAGTACTACAACAAGCTTTTGCTAAAGTGTTACAACTTAACCCTGATTTAGACGTGATCTGATTTTTATCTTATTGTTTTAAATTACTTCGCTGAGTAAATTC
>NZ_JACGWF010000178.1:0-1934 GCF_014077595.1 Colwellia sp. 6M3
ACAATAGCGACATGGCCCCACCTGATCCCATTCCGAACTCAGAAGTGAAACGTGTTAGCGCCGATGGTAGTGTGGGAGTTCCCATGTGAGAGTAGGACATTGCTAGGCTTCTATTTAGAAGAGCCCGTAACGAAAGTGACGGGCTTTTTGCTGTCTGGAATTTATAAACTAAAACTCGTGCATGAAACGTGTTAGCTACGGTGGTAAAGACCGTGTGGGTGTTCATCTCTTTATGTGAGAGTAGGACATTGCTAGGCTTCTATTAAGAGAAACCCGTTACTGATGTAACGGGTTTTTTGCTTTCTGTCGTTTAAAAAATACAAATGGTGGTTAAAAATAAAATAACTATAGTGTGACATGACCACTTTTATTCACTCGACTACGTCTCCTACGTTGTTCTACTATTCTATATCTTATTAATCTTTAAATTTTTATCTAAGTGCTTTTAATTCAAAGTTATTTTACATAGGATAAGCTATTAATCAGCGTTTTATTTTAGCGCAGTTGCCTCCCTTATTTTTGATGGAAAATGTGAATCATAATGAATATAGATGGAAAGTTAATAGCGAAACAATTAAGAGAAAAATTAACTGTTGAAGTTGCCGAGTTAAAAACGAAACACGGTGTACAACCCTCATTGACTGTCATTATCGTTGGGGACGATCCCGCTAGCCATATTTACGTTAAGAATAAAGTTAAACAAACGCAAGAGGTTGGTATGATCTCTAACGAGATATTATTACCTGCTAATACCACTGAGCAATATTTATTGCAGCAATTAGAACAACTTAATAATGATACTAGTGTGCATGGTATTCTCGTTCAATTACCTTTACCAAAGCATCTAAATGAAAGTGCTGTTATTTCCGCTATTAACCCAGATAAAGATGTTGATGGCTTTCATGCGGTTAACTCAGGTAGATTATTTAATGGTGAAAGTAATGCACTCGTTCCATGTACGCCTCAAGGTTGTGTTTTACTAGCTAAACATCATATAGGTGAAGACTTAACTGGTTTACATGCTGTCATTATTGGTCGTTCTAATATTGTTGGTAAACCTGTCGCTATGTTATTTTTGCAAGAAAACTGTACGATTACGATTGCTCATTCAAAAACAAAAAATTTAGATGAAGTGTGTAAGCAAGCAGATATTTTAGTAGCTGCTGTTGGTATTGCTCAATTTGTTAAAGCTGATTGGGTGAAAAAGGGAGCTACGGTAATTGATGTAGGCATTAACCGCATTAAAACGGAAGATGGTAAAACCAGATTAGTTGGTGACGTTGACTTCGATAATGTCGTTACTAAGTGTGGGGCAATTACACCAGTTCCAGGCGGTGTAGGACCGATGACCATCGCTTGTTTATTAAAAAACACACTGGTAGCGACTAAACGCTATCTTACATAATTTTATAAATACCTATGGTTAACATTATCTCTAGAACTCAATGATATTTTTATAATTTATAGTAACTAACTAGCAAAGTGACAATCATTATAAATAGAAGCGTAAGTGGGTTATTTGTGGCTAGAGAAACCAGTATCTTTACTATATAAATAACAGTGAAGGTTTGGTTGTTTGCTTTGATAACGGTTAAGTCGTTGCTTGAGCTCTTGCGGTAGTGTTTCTATTTCGTCATTAGAATTATAAGTAACAAAGAGATTCTTGTTATAAAGCCCTTGTAATGCAACATCAGCGAAACAGATTATCTTTTTGAATTTAGATCCTAGATGTTCACTATTTATAATTGCTTGTAAAATCACACTCGCTATTTTTTTACCACGCATTACTTTATCAATAACTAAGCCATGTAATAACCAATAATCACCACATACTTGACCTGCAGATAATATAACGCTGGCTACAATTTTGTTATTAAGTTTAACTATGTAGCAATGATCTTTGCCAATAAATCTAGCAGAGTATTGTTGTGATT
>NZ_JACGWF010000050.1:0-30768 GCF_014077595.1 Colwellia sp. 6M3
ATTCACATGCTCTTGCTTTATAAAATTTTTTCTACAACAACAATAGAAACTAGAGGTAAAGTTAATACCTAAATAATTAGCTAGCAAATTAAAGGGCGCGATAAAACATTCAGGTGCTTCGTTATCTTCGCCAGTGGCAAGTAAAGAACAACTTTTTCCTTTGAGTGCCCTTCCCAACGTTTTCTCAATGGTTAAAAGATCGGATAAACGATCAACAAACACTTTCATTTGAGCACTCATTGCGTACCAGTAAACAGGTGTTGCAAAAATTAAGTGGTCATACGTTATGAGTGTTTTAATCAACACTTTAAAATCATCATTTTTATTTCGATGCTGATAATCAAAAGCCGATATTGCATAGTCGCTTAGGTTAAACAAGTCACAGGTTTGATGCTCCATATATAAATGAGCTAACTGATGTGTATTACCTTGCTCTCGAGATGAGGCCAGTATAATCGCTGTTTTCATTAAACTGCCCTCGTTTTATCTGCGTTTGTTAACATGACGATAAGTTAGGTTTTATTAAAGTTTGCTGGCTGAAGTTGCAAAGTTAGATGATTTAACGTTATAAAGCTTACTGTAACGAGTTTAAAAACAACCTTGTTACAAGCACTTTAATGCCTCAATAATATCGTCAGGCTCAGAGCGTGTTCTATAATCAACATCAACAAATCGCCATTTAACAATGCCATCACGCCCAATAACAAAAGTAGCAGGTATAGGTAAAATACTGCCATTTCCATTATTAATTACATCTAAATCAAGCTTGCGGTCTACACGCATATGTTCAGAAAGAAACTCAGGTACTTGCCAAGCCACGCCATATTGTGCTGCAACTGTTGCATTTTGATCTGATAAAACATAAAACTCCATTGCGCTTATTTCATCTTTTGTCAGTGACTCATCAGGTACTTGTGGGCTAATGGCCACTAACTGGGCACCCAAAGCATGTATATCGCCTAATCGAGCTTGTAATGCTCTTAACTGTAGGTTGCAATATGGGCACCAACTACCACGATAAAACGTTACAACAACCGGGCCATTTTTCAGTAAATCATCCAATGAAATTGATTTACCGTGTTGATTAGGTAAAACAAAACTAGTTGCTGTTTCACCAAGGTCCAGCGCTTCACTACCCTGTTGAAATACTTTTGCTTTAGCAATTATTTCATCAACTTCTTTCATAAACCCAGGATTCGCTTGTCGCCCGGCAGCAACCTTAGCAATAGTTTGTTGCTTTAAACTTGTCATGTAATTCCTTAAACGTAAAACTGATACCCCATTTAAAATGGAGCACTAACGGTGATTAAATAAAAACGACAATCTTTAAATAAAAAGATAAACGCTTTGAGTAATAAGCTAATAATTAAAACAATTAATGTTGTTTTTCAGAGATATTATGTCTTATTACTTAACAATAATTTGGTTTTTTCTTTGAGTTTCAAACCAAATAAAAAACGAAAAAGATTAAACGGTTTAATGATAAATAAACAAATCCCACAGGTAGTAATTAGGGATAAAAATAGTAGCGAAATAATTTTAATCAATATTGATGTTTGCCAATTGATGACATAAAAACCAATAACAACAATGACCGTTTGATGAAAAATATAAAACGGATAAATGAGTTCATTACTGAGTCGTAACCATTGAGGTGTTTTCTTCAAATAAAATTGGGCATAACCTAAAATAGTTAACAAAGCAGACCATGAAACTAAACAGCACACAAACCACCATATTGACCATCGAACATTTAACGATAAATAATCACTAAGATCAGGAGAATAATAATAGCCATAAAAAATTACCGTACTGATTAAAAGAATAATTAAATGATAAAGCCGATGTTCACAAACCCTTTGCCAAAGCTCCTTATTAGCAACAAATATCATTCCAGTAATAAAAAAGAATAAATAATAACTAGATGAAGACAAGTTTTCTATTTTGTTATCGTCGCTTGGAAAAAATAAAGAAAAGCTGATTTTTATCACAATGAGTAAACTAACGAATAAAAACAATCCACCTTTAAATTTGGTAAGTTTTATAATGTATTTAAACACTTTAGTACTAGCTTTAGTGTTTAAAAATGTATTCAGAGGAATAGCAAGTAAGGAGAAGACAATAAGGTATTCTATAAACCAAAGATGATTAGTGGATAAGTTAAGCACAAGTGAGGGATATGCTTGCCAAAATGACTCATATTGGCTGATATTTTCAATATAACTTTGTGGTGGAACAACGAATAAAACACCAACAATAAGTGGAATTAAAAGCCTTAACAACTTATCTGAAGCGAATTTTTTAACTGATATTTTCGACAGCAAAATAACAGCGCCAATACCAGAAATAAAAAATAAAGTAGGAAGCCTAAACTGCTCAAAATAAACCATCACATCATCAAGTAACTTACTCGATTCGGTATTCATGATATGCCAGTTGTCACCATTAAACGGCATACAAACATGATGAATGAATACAGCAAATATGAGTATAACTCTTAGCCAATCTAATTCTGGTAGTCTTTGGTTATTTTTCAATTGCATTTTTAGTTCTATCCTTGAAACAACTAAGTACCCTCACCTATGAGTGCTAGGTGGTTTTTGGCGCAAACATAATAATGGCCATGCCAATTAAGGCAACTGTGCCACCAACAACATCCCAAAACGATGGTTTTATGCCATCAACACCCCAAAGCCATAATATAGCGACAAAAATATATACACCGCCATACGCCGCATATACTCGACCAGCAGCCGTTGGATGCAAGGTTAAAAGCCAAGCAAACAAAGCAAGACTTGCTGCCGCAGGAATTAATAGCAATATACTTTTATCTTGTTTAAGCCATAGGTAAGGTAAATAACAACCTACAATTTCAGCAACGGCTGTAAGCGCAAAAAGCGCTATGGTTTTAAGTTCAAACATTGAATGACCTTGATCTGGTGAATGTATTGGCCTAAATCTAAACGGTTAATATATTCTGTTGAGGACATATTTACCTAGCCCAATAATTTTTTGTAATAACGTTACTGTGTTTTAGCTTTCTTTTTTAATAGCTGATTTTACCACTTCACTCACAACTTCACCGGATGAACTTTCAATCCATACCTCTGAGCCATTTTTAGTTAATTTACCATTTACTTTGTAAAACTCTCCGGCAACTGGCGTAAATTCAATGTCACCGGTCACTAGCATGTTATCACCAAACATTGCTTGTCCATCAGTCGCGAATTGAACAAACCCCGCAACGGTAATCGTTTGCGAAATCGCGGCAACATCTCTAGAAACCATAGTGGGTGTCATATTGAAGCCTCGGCCAGAGTTTACAACACGGGTTTTGTAACCGCTGTCTTCTATATATAAGCCATTAACTTTACTCACAATATAAAAATGAGCAGTTGAGCCTTCATGATTTGAAAAGGAATCTGAAATTGTACTTGTAGCACCCGAGTAGCCTTCAGGTAAGGGACTTTTAAATGAAACACAACCGGACAATAGAATTAAAGCAGTGATTAAAGTAATAAGTTTTTTCAAGAGAATCTCCATATTTTTATTAGAATTTAACATTTAACATTTAACATTTAACATTTTAAAGTAAGGCATAGTTCGTTTTTAACTTAAAGGGTAACTGATAAATCAGGCAAAGGTTGTCGTTAATATAATCAGTAAGACCAATATCATTGCAATCACTAAATGCTTGAAATTTTTACTGCCAAAAACTTTTAAATTCTTCTTCATTTCACTACACATCGCAGGTGTATATTTAACACCACAATGTCGACAGAAGTTATCACCAAAGGCGACCTTTTTAGTGCAATCAGGGCAATTATAAATGGCAGAATGAAATCGCTCGCCTGAACCAGATTCAAACCAATCAAAATCGTCCATGTTTATTCCATATAAAAAGTAGTATGTGAAAAATAATTGTTGTGTAGGCTGGTGTTATCCTAAAAAACAGTCTGTAATATTGCTTGAATAAACTAACCAATTTTATTGGCTAATTATTTTCCTACTTTGATTCATGTACTTTATGTAAATCAGTAATCCAAGGCTAAAATACAGCACAACACCACAGAAAAAACCTATAGTATTATCTTCATAATAAGCACTGTAACCCTTAAGCCTAAACTCACCAGTTAGTAGAGTAAAAAAAGCAAAAAACCAAAAGAATGCGACTAGGTAAAGTAATCTATTTACCTTAGCAACTTTGCCGTTTAATTTAATTTCACCAGCTACTTTAGGATCATTTTGTTTAAGTGTTATTTGCTCACAAACCTGTTTATACCTTTCAGGATAAATAACTTTATCGATGTGACTTTCAACATCGATTAACTCATCTAAAGTATACGTTGAGTAATTAGGTTCCATTTTTCCTATTAACTAGCCTTTAATTTCCGTTAAAGCAAAGCAGGCCATTATCATTTTTAAAATGATAATGGCCTTTCAAATTACATACGCTCGAGTCTTTTTATCATAATGAATTAAATATATTTATTCTTGGCTCTGTTTTGTCGAAATAACTCGCAAATAAATAGCACCTAAAACAGCCGCAACTACAGAGCCAATTAATATAGCGGTTTTGGCATATTGTAATTGCTCTGGTTGTCCGTCAAATCCCAACATGGCAATAAAAGTAGACATGGTAAAACCAATCCCCGTTATTAGCGAAGCACCTATAACATGTTGAAAGTTAACGCCACTAGGTAAGCTACCCAATTTATAACGCAGAGCTAACCAACAAGCACCAGAAATACCAATAAATTTACCTAGTACTAAGCCAGAAATAATACCTAAACCAACCGGGCTTTGTAAGCTCGCGCCAAAGGAGCTGAAACTGACTACAACACCCGCGTTAGTTAAAGCAAACAAAGGCAAAATAAATAATGAAACAGGCAAATGCAATGCACCTTCCCATCGGCGCAGTGGCGTACTAGCTTCTTCTGCTACATCGCGCACTTTTAATATTTCATCGTGATCATCTTTATTACCGAGCACATCAACCGATTGTGGTTTTTTCTCGATTGATTTAATAATTGATTTTGCTTTTTTAACTAACTTACCTGATGCAACTTCTGGTCTAGCAGGTACCGTTAAGGCAATGGCTACACCGGCAACAGTAGGATGGACTCCCGTTTTGAGCATAAGAAGCCAAGTAATAATACTAATAACAATATAAAACAACGGTTGTCGTACACCAGCATAATTAGCAATGGCTAAAAAAGCGACGAGAGCAAATGCGCTCGACAGGTACATTACAGAAATTTGCTCTGTGTAGAAAATTGCAATAACCAGTATTGCCCCAACATCGTCAACAATGGCAAGTCCAACAATAAACGCTAAAAGACTGGCAGGTATGTGTTTTCTCACAATAGTAAGCACACCTAAAGCAAAAGCGGTGTCAGTGGCCATGGGAATACCCCAACCGATTTGTGAGTCTAGGGAGTAGTTAAACATGGAATAAATTAATGCTGGAGAAATCATACCTCCCAAAGCACATAAAATTAGCATGCGACGATTTTCAGGTTGAGCTAAATCACCTACCAATACTTCGCGTTTTATTTCTAGGCCCAGTAAAAAGAAGAAAATCACCATTAGGCCATCATTAATAATGTGCTTGAGTGAGGCTTTAAATTCAAAATCGCCAAAAAGCAAACCAACGGGTGTGTGCACTAAATTCACATAACTTGCTGAATAAATAGAGTTCGCCCACCATAATGCAACAATGGTAGACATTAGAAGAAACAAACTTGAAGTTGTTTGGGCACGAATAAAACTGGAGAGTTGTGGCTGAATATTTTCTAAACCACGCTCTAATACATTTTTATCATTGTCAGACATCGAGTCTCCTCACTTCATTGATTTAAGTTAGTGTTTAAAAAAACATTGGTAGTCGTATAAGGTCAAAGTACAAACGATTAACACAACCTTAATATTTATTAGTTTAACAATATCATAGCTATGCAAATTTTAAAGCTTCAAGGGCTGTGCAAAAAACAGTCAAATATTAAATTTGTTTATTAAAATGTACGACAACAAGTATAGTTTAGCTAAAATCAAACAAGAACAGTGTTGTTTTTAGCAATAATACTTAATCCTTTACCTTTACCTTTACCTTAACCTTTAATTGATACTTAATTTAGCTAACCATAATTGCCAGCGCAAACGCCGATAGCTTGTTTGTAATTTTGCTAAATGACTATTGTATGCATGTGGGCTTATACCATCAAAATTTTGATAAGCTAATTGTGTAAACCCTTTTGATATTATTGAAAAATCTTCAGATAAATCAGGCTGTGTTTTAGCAATAAAATCGTCAAACTGTTGCGCTGTCATTGACTTTACTTTCGCGAGATTATGTTGTGCTAATAATGCTAATGTTTTTAAATAAAGTGCCTTGATTTTATCATCAGTTCGCTGCTTTACTTTCACTGACTTATAAACATAAACGAATAAAGCAATTACGATTAAAGTCAGTATAAAATAGAATATATTTTTACCTTCTTTTAAACTAGCTAGCAGCTTTGCCATTACACGTGATTGCTTTTGGCCTGTGTAACCAATAACCCATCGAGTCCATTGATAGTCAATGGCGTCAATTTGCATTTTTAGTTGTTTATACCACCACATTGACCGTAAAGCTTGCATCGAGAAAAGTCCCGAAGATAAATGGTTGTACTCCTGCATTAAATTGTTTGAAAATCCGCTTTCTACACGTTCAGGATCTACCGCTGCTGTTGGATCAACTCGCTGCCAACCACTTTCAGGAAGCCATACCTCAGACCAAGCATGGGCATTGCGCTGATATACACTTAAATAATTACCACTAGAATTGAATTCACCACCCAAATAACCCACAACCATGCGAGCTGGAATACCAGCGGCGCGCATTAAATAGGTAAATGAGCTGGCATAATGTTCACAAAATCCTGCCTGTGTATCGAAATAAAATTCATCTAAACTATTATTATTTAACCGTGGTGGTTGAAGAGTGTAAAAGTAATCCTTTTGATTGAATTCAGCTAACACATGATTAATTAACTGACTGTCGTCACTGTATTGCTGACGCAATTGTTCGCCTTTAGCTAGCAACTTGGGGTTATTGTCGCTACTTAATGTCAAATTCAATGCACGGCTTTCTTGCGTTAACTTCGGGGCAAGTTTCGCTTCAGGGTAACTCGTCACTTGATAACTTAATGTTTGACTAATAATGCCACGATAAAACAAAGCATAATCATTTCTTTGTGAGATATTTCCTTGTTCACTAGTCGCGAAATCAAGTGCAAATAACCAAGATTGAAAACTTGGTTCTGCAATAACTTGATAACTTAAACCCGTTCCATTTATCTCAACATCTGTCGAACTGTTAGCATGGCTAATACTTGCTGAGCCATGATCATGATTATTCTGTTGTCCTTTTTTACGCCCTCCTTGTCGCCAAGTTACGCCGTCAAAATCGTCTAAAACCATGGCACGCCAATACAACTGAGCATGTTTAGGATTATTATTTTGAAAACTCACCCTAAAGGCCAATTCATCAGACAAAGCTAACTGTGCAATATCACCAATCTTTACACTGTCAGACAAACCTACCTTTGCTGATTCAACATTAGGCACTTGCCAAAATGGACTTAATTTAGGGAAAGTGACAAATAAAATGACCGCTAAAGGCACTGAAAAAACACTGAGCTTTGCTAATAATTTGGCTTGCGCAGATACCGGTAGAGTCGGGGTAAATAAATTAATTAAAATCCAAAAATTACCTAGCACTAAAATTATAACCGCGATTGAAAAGTAGATAGATTGGATAAAAATTAAGGATGAGGTAGCCACAAAAATACCTAACACAACCAGTTGATATAAATCTTTACGACTCGTTATTTCAAACGTTTTTAAACTATAAGCAAAGCATAATAAATGGATCATACTGAGTAACAGTCCTAACGTTTGCCCTGCAACGGCAATAGCCACACTACCTGATACTGCTAATAATAAGATTAGCCAAGACGGTAATATTTTAGGTGCGCTATATAAAATTAAAGCTCGGTTTGATATTGAGCTCGCTTTACGAGATGCTCTAAAGTGAACTGTAAACTGCAGTATTAAGGCAAAAAGGGCAAAGAGTAAATAAGCTACGTTAAACTGTTGCACTAGGGTTAAAAGGTTAAGCAGTTGAAAAAATAATAAGCCAAAATACATTTTACTGTTGAGCTTAAGTTTATGCTCAACAATCGCCTTTGAACTTTTGCTAGCTTGAGGTTTTTGTTTAAGAGTTTGTATCGTGGTTTTAGTCATTATGCACTCAATAACGTGCTAATGCAGTTAAGCATTTTAAGGTATGTTGTGAACTTTGGTCATATTCAACCACTTGATCAGGCAACTTCAACGAGAAGGCAATCTGCTTATCGCTACAATCTTTAATCGCATAACTCAACCAGCTTAAACGTTGCTCAACTGAGCCTGCAGGTAATTGGGAAAAGTCTAATTGTAGCTTTCCTGATAACGCCTGTTGGTATTGTTTTGTTAACCAACCCTGCCCACGAGCCACATGCTTCCATGCGACCCTGCTTAGAGGCTCACCTAATTGATAATGTTGTAATTGATGAAATTCGTCTTGGCCCGGCTGAAAGCTGTCTTGATAGCTTTCTGTGTTATTTTCTACCGTTTCACCTGCAATACTTTGTTGTTTTTCAGTTAAAGCATTGGCAATAGGTTTAGGAAAAGCGGTAACCTGTTGAGCGAAATCTAATCGTGTCCATGTTTTAAATAAGCCAAAGCCAAACTCACTAATAATTAAAAGCCTGCCAAGTGAATATTCACCGCGTTTGCAAATACGATAAGGTATTCGGATATTATTATCACCAAGGATTATCTCTGTCAGTGTGACTTGGCTGGATTGGTTAGATTGACCTTTAGTCGATTTTTCTTCGGCCACTTTTTTATCGCTTGCACTGTTATCAAACGTTGCTGGCACTTGATCAAAAGAAAAGCTGATATTAAAGCGCACTTTATTGCTAGTAACCACCAACGGAAAATACAGTTGCTCGTCAACAAAACCTTGTACAGCATGTGTTGCCTGAAATTTTAAGCCTGAAAGGTTAAAAAAGCTGTGGAGCAATATCACAATAAACAAACTAACCAGTAAATAGCTGATCAATATAATCACGTTATTTTGATAGTTCGTCCCCAGTAAAAATAACAACAACATAAACATCATCAAACCTGCACCGAAACGCGTGGGTATGATAAAAATATTGCGATGATTAATCACTTGCCTACTATGCTGAGGAATACGACGTGCAAGCCAAGTATTAAAACGCTTGTTAAGGGCACTTTTACATGCGGCTTTAAACGAAGAAAATACGGTGAATTTTTGCGTGCTTAACAATTAGTTCCCCTCCTCATTTAATTGTTTACTCAACATCTAGTTATCATGGTGCTGATTTGATAGCTCGACTTAAATAAACTGAGTTAGATAAATCGAGCTTGATAATTAAGTTAGATAATTGAGCTAAAAAGAACATTTAACTTAATTTATAGCTTAAACGTAATTACCCTAGCGGGTTCGTTGGGTCAACTTGCGATAATATTTGCCGAGATATTTCATCTGCTTGCTCAAAAATATGATGTTGTTGAGGTGCTAATCTATGTTCACAAACAGGCGAGAATACCGCTTGAATATCTTCAGGAGTTACATAGTCACGATTATCCATAAACGCCCACGATTTAGCCGCAGCTAATAATGCTTTGCCGGCACGCGGAGATAACGCTTTAGCTTTTGACTCGTTTAATCGGCTGACTCGACATAAAGCAATAACATAATCAACAATAGCAGGCGAAACACGTACACTGGAGATATGCTGCTGTATTTCTCGTAACTGTTCAACTTGCAGAAAAGGTTTAATGTCAGCTACATCACGATGCGAGGCTGTTGATTTTAAAATTTCACGTTCAGCATCAATACTAGGAAACCCTAAAGAAAGTCGCATCATAAAACGGTCTAGTTGTGACTCAGGCAAAGGATAAGTACCGGCATGCGACATGGGGTTTTGTGTCGCAATAACAAAAAATGGTGCAGGTAATTGATGCGTAACACCATCGACACTCACTCGACCTTCTTCCATAGCTTCTAGCAAGGCACTTTGGGTTTTAGGACTTGCGCGGTTAACTTCATCAGCTAAAACTACTTGATTAAAAATAGCCCCAGGATGCAATTGAAATGATTTACTGGTTTCATCAAAAATAGCAATACCAATAACATCTGAAGGCATTAGATCGGAAGTAAACTGAATACGCTGATACGACAACCCGAGTGTTAACGCCAAGGTGTTAGCTAAAGTTGTTTTACCCATGCCAGGTAAATCTTCGATTAAAATATGGCCTTTAGCTAACAAACACGCCAAGGCTAATTTGACTTGATGAGACTTGCCAATTACCACCGATTCTATTTGAGCCAGTATCTCTGCAACTACGGTTTGCATATGTGTCGTCCCTTAATGTTGAGTTATCAGCTTAATTAAGTATTTAATGATTACCAAGAGAAATAAACACCAAGTTACTGAGACTCTATAATGCCATGGTATTTTTTACTGTATAAAATGTTTTCTCAAAAATTAGAACATTCTTAAAACTGTCGAGTTATAAAGTCCAATCACTAAGGATCGACTTATAGTATTCTGTTAAAGAGTAGCTAATGTTAACGTCTTTTTCTAAGCCGGTTATCTAAGTCGGCTATAATAAGTGGTTCAATCATTTTTATTTTTAATTTTAGATTAACACTAGCACGCTTCAGTCTGGTGTTATTCCATATACTTAAACAGTAACATATTAATTTTTCGAGCAAAACAAATTAATAGCAAGCAAATCCAAGGAAAACCCCACTACTATTTATATGGGGTTCGACATAAAAAAGGTATTGAATTTAGGTGTTTACAAACAAGATAAAATGAAATGAAGTGACAGCTATCTTCGGCAAGGAAGACAACTCCCACTTGTTAACTAAGCTTATTTTTAGTTAACTTTTAGTGAGCCAGTTACCCCTGACTTAAATAATTTTTTTCGTAATACAAGATTTCAGGCTATTAAAAGTTAAAAAGGCGCGTCAGCTATCGCTTGTTCTAGTGACATGTTTGATAGGCCAAGATCACGCAGCGCATGAATAAATTTCAAGGTTTTAAAACTATCGAACCATACGATTAATTGCTTTTCAAATTGTACTTTTTTTGCAGAAGCTTGCTTAGTAATAAATGAAAGTAATCCGATATTGATTAAAGCTTGTTGGTTTATTTCAGATAATTCAGCGAGCCAAACCTCTGGTTGCTGTCTATTTTCCCATAAGCTATCAAAAGCTTTTAACGTCGCTTTTAACGAGACAAAAATTTGTGGGTTATAATATTGATAAGCGATGCCTTGTGCCCCAAGTTGCATTATATTTTGCACTGCGGGACCTGTACCAAAAGGCACGCGCTGTGAAGGTCTTGCATCGAGTTTTATCACTACATCATCTAAGTAAGTCACTTTACCAAGTTTCGCTAGCTTATTTAACAGGTAAAAATCTTCTCCTGCACTACGTTTAGGAAAGCCTCGAGCCTGACAATAGGCAAGCATATCAAAAGATAAAATACTGCCGATGGTAAAATAGGCATACGGTGATGCTGCGTATTTTAAACCGGCAACGTAATAGCGTAAGGCATTTTCATATTGAAGGTTTGCTTGATGTATTAAGCTTTCTTCACTGTGATGAAAAAAATTGCAACACGTTGCTGCGGCTTGTTTTAAGGTGGTATCACTCTGTTTATGAGCGGCTAAATAATTGTTTGGAAGATGCGCGTCTGCGTCAGTTGAATGTACCCAAGAAGAAAATATATTCCCTGTGACCGATAACTTAATTGCTAGATCTGCGCCAATTTTTCTTGCTAAGCCTACCCCTTGTTCAACAGGAATGGGAACACTATAACGATCAACAATTAATAGCGCGGAATTAGCTTTTTGGTTTTGGTTTTCACGGTAAAGCTCAATAAGGCGCAAATTATCTTGCTGCCAAGCTAGTTGCCCCTGTTGTTCAATGTACTGTGCTAAATCAATTTGGTCTTGCTGATGCTGACGACCAAAGTCATTGTCGGGTTGATTAATAACCACAATAACTAAGCAATGTTGTTCGACAAGTACTGAGTCGATAAAACGTTCAATAAATTGCACTGACTCTTGAAATGCAGGAATAACAATGACGTGTTGATAGCAGTTTTTTTCTGGGAATGTTGCTAACGATAAGACTTCAGGCTCAGCATAATGAGTAAGATATTTAGCCGATGTTTTGTGCTGTTGTAGATCAGCAATATTTTTACTCATTTTACTTTTGGCCTCAGAAAATAATCGGTCAATATTCTCGGTCAATCAGCTTAGCTAAAAATAGGACGTTATCATTAGCTAAGGGATAAATTGTAATTGATTAATGCAACGCGGCTCTAAATGGTAATGCCGAACAAATATCGGCTTCAATATCTAAAACTTCGTCTAAACGTTGATCAACTTCTGCTTTATCAAAGTACTCATATGCTAATTCAATAAATAGGTTTTTATGCTTTTCTTCAGATTTAGCAATGGCTTGATAAAAATCTTTATCTTTGCCTTCTGGTAAGGCTTGTGCAATTAACGAAAATCTTTCATGGCCACGCGCTTCAATAACACCAGCCACAACTAATCGGTCCATAAAAAACACATCACTACCATTTCGAAATACTTTTCTTATTTGGTTAATGTAAGGGTCTTTTTCATCAGCGCCTAATTGTCCACCGCGGGCATAAATTAATTTTAATACCTGTTTAAAGTGAATTAGCTCTTCAATGGCTAAATCAGCCATTGCTTTTACAACAGATTTACGATCTGGATAATGTGAGATCATTGACATGGCCATGCCTGAGGCTTTTTTTTCAGCTGCAGCATGATCAGTTAGAAATGCATCAAAGTCATTTAGCACGACCTCGGCCCAAGCTTTAGGTGTTTGGTATTTTAGTTCGAACATAGATAATTTTTACTGATTGTAGAGGTAATAAATAATGACGCTATTTTACACGCCTAAAAATGTGCGACAAGAAAATACTTTAATCAGCACAATATTAACACCGTGGTCAACTTTGCTGCTCAAAATCAATATTAGTATCATGCATCACAAGCGTAATATATTTAGGCATTAACGTAATTTAACAAGAATTCTCTTCTGCTCACCACAGCAATATCTTATACTGCGCAGTCATCATAATTGAGACTAAAATGACAAATAAAAAACTATTCCCCCTATTGATTTTAATGGTTATTTTTAGCCCATTAGCCATAGACATTTTTTTACCTGCTTTACCTTTAATGGCAGAAGAGTTCGTGGTTCCTATGAATCAAATTCAGTTGAGCATATCGATATTTATTTTGAGTATGGGGTTTGGTCAGTTAATCACTGGCCCTCTTGCAGACCGTTATGGCCGTCGTCCAATTGCTATGGGCGGTATCATAATTTATGGTTTGGCTTCTATCATGGCAGCTTATTCCGATAGTTTAGGCTTTTTTCTTGCTAGTCGTTTACTACAAGGTTTTGGTGCTTGTGCAATTGTTGTTTCTGCTTTTGCAAGTGTACGTGATAAATACAATGCCATTGAAAGTGGCGTTATGTACTCTTATTTAAATAGCGCCATTTGTTGTATTCCCGCCCTTGCTCCCTTGTTGGGTAATGTTTTAACTGAAAACTTTGGTTGGCGCAGTAACTTTGAGTTTATGACTGGCTATGCTGTTTTTGCGGGTTTAATCTTATTTTTCACGCTTAAAGAAACTAGACCACCGAACACAGAAAAACATATAAAACTTATTTCTTTGTCACACTTTTCATCGGTAATCAAACACCCCGTTTTTCTATTTAATGCTTTACTCGTTATGTTATCGATGGCGATTATTATTGCTTATGTTAGCAGTTCCCCAGCTTGGTTAATGGTGCATTTAGGCTTAGATCAGCAGAGCTTTGTTTATTGGTTTAGTATCAATGCGGCAATTAACATTGTGGCTTGTTTTCTCGCGCCTAAATTTTTAAGAAAATATGGTGCCAGAATAACCGTAGGCTTTGGCATGCTATTAATCATATTTGCCGGATTATTAATGTTAACTTTATTACCTTGGCAAATGCCTAGTGCGTTTATGTTACCTGTAATGGTGAGTTCTCTTGGCTTTTCGTTCTTGATGGGAGCATGTGCTGGTCAAGCACTTGCACCTTTTGGTGAGAAAGCAGGTTCTGCCTCAGCACTATTAGGTTTTATGCAGATGAGTGGTTCAGCGGTTATTGTTTACTTATTACAGTCTTTACCAATAAATGAAGCAGAGCAATTAACCTTATTAATGTTGAGTGTTATCCCAGTATTTATAATATGGAAATTACCGCAAGTAAAAAAACATATTTTGCTAGATCAGTTTTAAACTCTTAAATTCTTAAACCATTCAATTTAGCTCGAAATTGAATGGTTTTAGTTCCATCATTATGACTGAAAAATGACTATGTCTGATTTTTTACTTTCACAATTACTCGTTACCGTAACGCTGATCATTGAGTGTTGCGCCATGCAGTTTAAAAACAAAAATTATATTCTAGCGTCGTTATCTGTTAGTTGTTTTTTTAATGGCTTTCATTATTTGTTGCTTGACCAGGCAACGGCTGGATACATATTTTTATTCTCTAGCGTGCGTTTTCTAATCTCCATTAAGTGGAAGTTCCAATGGATTTCAGTAGCTTCACTGAGTTTAAGTTTACTGATCACCATCAGCACCTATAACGGCATATTAAGTATTATAGGTTTTATGGCAACAATTTTGATCACCACAGGTTCATTTAGCCATAACGATAAGTTTTTGCGATTAATGATGATTTCTGGCGGAACACTCTGGATTATTCACAATTTTATTTTAGGTTCTCCGGTTGGGTTAATCGTAGAAACTGTTTTTGTTGTAAGTAGCTGCATCGGTTACTATCGATTTTATATTGCCAAGAAACCTGCTCCAACATTGTCTGTGTAAGCTTACCAAATCAATTCCGAATTGAAATAACGACATAAAAAAAGCGACTTTCGTCGCTTTATTTTTCTTGCTTACGTTGATGGCGATGATGACATTAGCGCTGCTATTGTATGTTCTAGTCTTGATTAAACTAACCTACTTCAGCTATATAAACGATTAACCAACCGACCTTACCTTACTGACGAAAATTTAGGTTTATTTTAGCGGTTTCGCATGCGCTGCAGCTCTAAAAATAGTATTCATTAGCATAATATTCAAACCATCTAAATACGCTCTAGTCGTTGGCTCTTGTGTAAAAGCGATCACCATGCCACGTCCCATAGGTTGATGAATAAGGTAGGGTTTATAAGCTAATTGTTTTTTATTTTCTGCCCACAAATAGCCGCTCGCTAAAACACTTTCTGCATCACTAAACCAGGCCAAATTTTTACCCGATGCTAATTTTATTGGCGTATATATATCGTTTCCATAGGCAATAGCCGTGAGGTTTTTATTGACACCTGCGGTCAACCAATGCTCTTGATCGACTTCAATATTTGCTAATATTCCGGCAACAAAATCAGGTTTTTCTTTTACATTTTCACTGGCTGACACAAGTTCAGATTTTGTTGATAATAACTGGCCATCAACCATTGACTCACCTTCAAGCTCTTTTGCTGGTGTTGATTTATCGTCTGCTTTAGCTTTAAACGCACGTTCTCTTTTAACATCAAGCAAGGCAATATCATGCTCAGCAGCAAATTGCGTTGCTCGACCGAGTGTGATTAACACGCCGCCACGTTTTACCCATTGCTTAATATTGTCAGCGCCACTTATTCCAAGTGCTTCTTTAAAGTCACCAGAAGGTAAAATTAGCACTTGGTAGTTTGATAAGTCGGCACTTTTAAGGGTATGCGTGCGAATTGCCGTAACTGGGTAATTAAACTGTCGTTCAATAACAAAACGGGTATTACCCGCGCTTAAAGAACTCACTGGATTGTCCCACGCCATGGCGATTTTAGGCGCTGACATTGTCACTGTATTACCACTACCAAAACTTGGACCTTGAGTAACCCAACTTGAATCTACCCCTTGAACTTGCGCACCAGTATTTTTTGCTATTTCGATGATTTTAGCCGCTAAATTATCGTCATTTCGGCGCTTTTCTATAATTAACGTACCCGCAGTAAACTTTTGATTATCGGCTAAAGTAAACGCTTCATCAGCACTTTTAATGGTGATATTTTGTTGTAATGCAGCGGTCAAAAATCTACCCGCTGCCATATCACCCCATGCGACTAAATAGGCTACAGTAGCATCAGGGTTCGCAACCTTACCTATGAGTTTGTCATTACTTTCAACAACATGGTTAGCAACTTTTACCGCTTTTGAACAGGTATCTACATCTACATCGAACATTAATGGTAATGACCAGCCCGTAACATCATAGATCTCATCATCTAATTTTATCGCACGGCGGCGTTCTTGCTCTTTCACAAATTCAGCTGACATATCAACCTGCTGGGTAAAGGTTGTTTTAACAAAGCGACCTTTAGGTTGAGCGGTATCAATAAAGTAGGCTCCTGCCTGATAGTTTTTACCACACTGTTTAAAATCTTTTTCCGCTTGTTTAACTTCAACACCATGCTGTGCCATTAATGTTGCAAGTCGATGGCTACCCGCAACATTGCGTGTATTTGGTAAAATATAAACGCGTTCTTTGTTGTTTTTTCCGGTTTTAATCGCACTGGTTTGATAATTGTAATAGTCGTTAAGTAGCTTTTGATGATTGTCAGCTACACCTTCAGCGGTTGAAATTGACGCAACAAAATGTCGTTGAACCGTATTTTTATAAGTTAAGGTTTCACCAGTTTGCTTTTTGAATAATTCACCGCGTGAAGAAGACACTTCATAAGTTGAGGCTGAGGCACCATAAAATACTGGCCAGCTGTCACCATACCCAGGATAGAAAGCATCGAATACTTCACGGGTAAAGTAGTCGAACCCGAGGCGGTCAAAATGTTTACTATGATTTTTGCCGATCGCGGTCATATTCTCAATTTGAGTTTTGGTCATATGCGGGTTAAAAGGTTGTGCAGCTGGCGAAAAGTAATAGCTGCTATCGCCGCCCATTTCATGTAAATCAATCACCACTAAAGGGCGGTAATGGTTCATTGCTCGAATACGTCCTGCGGTTTCAGGCTGAGTAATAGCTAACCAATCTCGATTCATATCAAATAAGTAATGGTTTGAACGACCACTTGGCCAAGGTTCATTGTGCTCGGCGCTTAATCTATCATCACTGTGTTGCATACCGACAGTAGCATAATAGCGACTAGTAAATCGGTTACGTCCATCAGGGTTTTGCAGTGGGTCAATAAATACCAAAGTGTTTTTCAAAATTTTTCGATTAGTAGCTTCATTCGGCGCAGCGAGTAAATGATACGCTGTCATCATAGCGGCATCAGTACTGCTAATTTCATTACCATGAACGCCATACCCCAACCAAACTGAAGACGGTAGTTGCGCAATTAATGCTTTAGCAGCGCTTTTGTCGGTAATTCTTGGATCTGACAGCTTTTGCATCTTGTCAGCAAAACCATCAAGGTTTGCCATAACATCACGGTTACCTATGGTGGCATAAATAAGTTTACGACCTTCCCATGTTCGCCCGTATTCAAATAGTTTAATTTGCTCGGGCGCAGCACGTTCTAATGCTTCAAAAAATCGTAGCATATCGCCATGGTTAGTAATGCGCTCTCCTACATTGTAACCTAGCACTTTTTCAAAGGTGGGTATTAAGGGGTTATATTGACTTCCAGGCCACATTTTCTCTGTAGTTTCAGCTACAGCTGACAACGAGCAAATACAGCTAATTAGAAGTGAAGAAAGGATGTAGGCGCAATTTTTTAGCATAGTGTTTCTCGGTCAGAAGTCCTGAAGTAAGATCAGGCTTTAGTGAATATAGTCATAGGAGCTATCTCACTAAAATACTACGCCAAAAAATAGTCTACGTATCGGCTTTAACGATGAAATTTATAAAATATAAGCTGAATGCCCTGCATAAACAATCATGTGTTTACTGATTGTTTATTTATGACTTCAGCTTAATGACAACTCAATTACTATTTAGTGGTTATATAGTTGCTTAATATAATCATGAGCAACGTCACTCCATAAGAATCGTGATTTTAAGGCATTATCAGAAATTGTTGCCCACTCTGTAGGGCTATGTTTTTTCATTGCCAAAACGGAATGAAAACAACTGAGCATATTTTCAGCTTGCTGAAGCGGGTTATCACCATTAAAAGTAAAACCGTTCTTGTTATGGCTTATAGTATCGCTTAAACCACCAACACTATGAGCTAAACAAGGCTGTCCTGCCCGCATTGATAGCATTTGACTAATGCCACAAGGTTCAAATGAACTGGGCATTAAAAATAAGTCACCTGAGTTATACATATTGATCGATAAGGCTTCAGAATAGCCTTTAAGAAAAATAAAATTATTATGATTAACCGCTATTTTGGTTAAAAATTCTTCGAGTTTTTTATCACCACTACCTAATAAAATAAATACGCCATCATCTGCTAATATGGCTAATAAGTGTTCTAAGGCTGTTTTACCATTGGGCATTATCTCTTGAAATAAACGTACTTTTTGATCGGTAATACGCCCCACAGAAGTTAACACTAGCGGTTGTTTTTTATATTGCTTATTAGCAACTTGTGCTAATCGTGTTGCGGCCAGCAAATGTGCTTGATCAACTAACGGCTTATCGTCGAGCCATTTAACCACTTCTTTCGCTGATAATGTTAATAAAGCTTTGAGTTTAAGTGGCGCTTTTGTACTTTCAGGGTATTCACAACCATTTAATATACCGTGCAACCTGCCTGTGTCAGCGGCATAACGCAAGTCATGCTCTAAACCTTCACCACCAAAATGACCTTGTTCAATATTACTTGGCAGTAATATTTCTTTTGCATACGTTGGCGAAACAGCATGCACTTTATCTGACAACGTAATACCAGCGCGCATAGGGTTATAACAATCGTGATAACGCGGGTCGTTAATTTTACTATAATCAAAAGCTAAATATGGAAACCAAGCCTTTAACGAAGATTCATCACCATCAAAAGGTCTAATACCTTGCAAGGCAATATTATGAATAGTGAAAACGGTTTTAATCGCTTTTAGTTGTTGATACTCAGGTTCAAAAGCACGTAATACTGACACCATAGCGGTATGCCAGTCGTGTAAATGTAATACGTCTATTTTACCAAAAACATCACAAATAACCGCTTTGGCAACAGCAGCACTGAATAAGGCAAATTTACTGGCATCTGATGCAAAAGGTCTGTTACTTGGATCATCACAATAAATTTTTCCTACTCCGCCAATAGCAAATAAAGGATGTTCAATGACCCATTGCGTTACATTTTTCGATGCATTTTTTGTCGATTTTTTAAACGAAACTTTGAAAATATCAACTTTTTCTTGTTGAGAGCCAAATGTAACCTCAAGTGAAGTTACGTGCTGTGCTCCTTCTAGCTTAGAAAAGGCACCATAGCCAGGTGTTACAACATCTACCTGTTGATCAATTTTACCTAGGGCAATAGGGATATCTCGAACAACATCACCTATACCACCTACTTTCCCACGAGGTAATGCATCATTTTCAGCGGCTGCCATTAATATTTTCATTTAATACCTTCTACTTTATTTTAACTACTTAATATTTATTATTAGTTTTCTTTAATATGTTAAAAACTACCTGTTATGTAATAACGTCAGGCTGAGTTCTACCTGTAAATTGTTTAATACCCGCAACAGATTCGGCTATTTGAATTAACTCACTCAGGGCTTGTTGTGTTTCTTGTGCTAACAAAGCAGTGTCTTGTTGATAACAGTCTAAGTAAACCCTCAATGTGGCGCCTTGTGTTCCGGTTCCTGAAAGCCTAAAGACAATTCGTCCGCCATTTTCTAAATAAATCCGAACACCTTGTGCACTTGTTTTACTGTTATCTACTGGATCAATGTACTGAAAATCGTCTGCTGATGTAATCTTAACACCTGAGAATTCCTGACCCGGTAAAGTGGAAATTTTAGCTTTTAACTGAGCTATCATTTCATGGGCATTGGCACTGTCTACAGCTTCATAATCATGACGAGTAAAATAGTCACGACCATATTGTAACCAATGGTTCTTAACAATCTCACTGACCGGTTGTTGTTTAACGGCAATTAAATTAAGCCAGAACAATACTGCCCATAAACCATCTTTTTCTCTAATATGATCAGAGCCTGTACCAAAACTTTCTTCACCACATAAGGTGATTTTGCCTGCATCTAATAAATTACCGAAAAACTTCCAACCGGTTGGCGTTTCAAAGCACGGTATATTCATAGCTTCGGCTACACGGTCAACAGCTCTGCTTGTTGGCATTGATCGCGCAACGCCAGCAATGCCTTTCGCATAGGCAGGAATTAGGCTCGCGTTGGCGGTTAATATCGCTAAACTATCGCAAGGGTTGATATAAAACGCTTTACCAAGCACCATGTTTCGATCACCGTCACCGTCTGACGCAGCGCCAAAATCAAAGCCGTCTTCACCATAAACTAAATCAACTAATTCATGTGCGTGCACTAAGTTAGGATCAGGATGACCACCACCAAAATCAGTTAGTGGGATGCCATTAATCACTGAACCAACGGGCGCACCTAAGCGATTTTCAATAATTTCTTTCGCATAAGGACCATTTACAGCGTGCATAGCGTCGAAACACAGACGAAAATCACCTTTGGCAATTAAGGATTTCATTGCTGAAAAGTCAAACATCGATTCCATTAAATCAGCGTAATCACTTACGGGGTCAATTACATCAATTTGGCATTGTGCAATTTGCAATGTTGCTAGGTTATCAAGATCAATATCGTCGGCATCAATCGTTAAATATTGCGCCATCGATAAAGTTTGTTCGAATATCGCATCGGTTAATTTCTCTGGTGCAGGTCCGCCATTTTCACCATTGAACTTAATACCAAAATCTTCATCTGGACCACCAGGATTATGGCTCGCTGATAAAATAATACCGCCGCAGGCTTTATTTTTTCGGATCACACAAGAGGCTGCCGGTGTTGATAAAATACCACCCTGTCCAACTAAAATATGAGAAAACCCATTAGCTACAGCCATTTTGATAATAACTTGTATCGCTTCACGATTATAAAATCGTCCATCACCGCCAATAACTAATTTTTTGCCCGCACATGGCGCAATAGTATTGAATACGGCTTGAACAAAGTTCTCTAAATAACCGGGTTGTTGAAATTGCTTAACTTTTTTTCTAAGGCCTGAAGTTCCTGGCTTTTGATCTGTAAATGCTTGAGTTTTTATTTGCTTAGCGTTGATTACATGTTCAGTTGTCATAACTTACCCTTAAAAAATATTATTTTTATACGTTTAAATTACTTGTAGGTCGGAACTTAATCCATCTTGTTTATTATCAACATAACGGTTGGCGGCATTAATACCGCTTAAAAAACAATATCCGTTTCAGCATTGATAAATCCATCAAATTAATAGCCTATTAAGCGATTGATGAACTGAAGTCCGACCTACATAGCAATTGTATTACGTTAGTTTAATTTTATTATTTTACTGTAATTCAAAAATCATCGTCGCAAGCGGAGGCACTGACAAAGAAACTTTGTTCTCTTGACCAGCGTATGTCTCATTTACTGAGTTGACACCACCACCATTACCAACATTACTACCACCATAAATACTGCTGTCGGTATTTAAGCATTCTCGATAAAATCCAGCTTGTGGTACACCAACGGCAAAGTTTTCGTAACTTGTCGGTGTTAGGTTAACAACGACTAAAGCAGGTGCTGTGCCTTCTTGGCCTTTACGTAAATAAACCAAGATTGATTGCGCGCTGTTTTGCGAATCTAACCATTCAAAACCATTACCGTCGCAATCAAGTTCATGCAATGCAGGAATGCCTCTATAGGTATGATTTAAATCTTTTATCAGTGTTTGCATGCCTTTATGACTGTCATTTTCAAGTAAATGCCAATCTAAGCTTTGATCATGATTCCACTCTTTACGTTGAGCAAATTCACAGCCCATAAACAATAGTTTTTTACCAGGATGAGTCCACATAAAACCATAATAGGCGCGTAAATTAGCAAATTTTTGCCAATCATCACCGGGCATTTTATTTAACAACGAGCCTTTACCATGCACTACTTCGTCGTGACTAATAGGTAAGACAAAGTTTTCACTGAAACTGTAGACTAAGCCGAAGGTCATTTCGTTATGATGATGTTGTCGATAAATAGGATCACGTTCCATATATTTCAACGTGTCATTCATCCAACCCATGTTCCATTTGAAGCCAAAACCTAAACCGCCAGTATCAACCGGTTTTGATACACCAGGCCACGCAGTTGATTCTTCCGCAATCATCATAACGCCAGGATGCTTTGCGTACGAACGGGTATTCACTTTTTGTAATACCTCAATCGCTTCTAAGTTTTCTCTGCCACCATGTTCATTAGGCAACCATTGGCCAGCTTCGCGGCTGTAATCTAGATACAACATTGAAGCAACGGCATCAACACGCAAACCATCGATGTGGTATTGATCTAACCAGTAAATAGCGTTACTCAATAAATAACTTTGTACTTCTGAGCGACCATAATTATAAATAAGGGTTTTCCAATCTGGATGAAAACCTTTGCGTAAATCTTCATGTTCATACAAGCATGAACCATCAAACTTACCCGTGCCATGTTCATCGGTAGGAAAATGGCCCGGCACCCAATCTAGCAGCAACCCAATACCAGCGCGATGGCAACTATCGACAAAATATTTAAAGTCTTCTGCACTACCAAAACGGGCAGTAGGCGCAAAAAGTCCGATAGGCTGGTAGCCCCAAGAACCATCAAAAGGGTACTCACTTACCGGCATAAGTTGCAGATGAGTAAAGCCCATTTCAACAACATAAGGTACTAGCTGCTCAGCTAATTCACGGTAAGTTAAGTAACTTGGTGAATGTGAATTATCGCTGTTATTAGTTAAATTTCTTTTCCATGAGCCAAGGTGTACTTCGTAAATTGAAACTGCACCATGATAATGATTAGATGCGTTATCACGCTCGTTCATCCATTGCGAATCTTGCCACTGATATTCACTATTTTGGCTCACTTTAGAGGCCGTTTCAGGCGCTAATTGCATTGAAAGTGTATATGGGTCAGCTTTTAATGGCTGAATTTGCTCATACTTATCAGAAATTTCATATTTATAGCTGGCATCAGCACACACATTAGGTAGGAATATCTCCCACACACCAGAGCCAGGATGCTTGCGCATAACATGATGTCGACCATCCCAAAAATTGAAATCTCCTACCACCGAAACACGAGAAGCATCAGGAGCCCAAACGACAAAGTGTGTGCCCTTAACGTTATCAACGATAATTTCATGAGCGCCCATCCATTGATAAGCTTGTTCATGTGTACCTTCACAAAAAAGGTAGAGATCTTCACTTTTTAATAACGAAGGATAACGGTATGGGTCGTCAACAATAACAGTTTCATTTTTATATAAAACACGTAAACGATAGTCAAAAACATTTCGTTTTCGGCCTAATTTACCTTCGAATAGTCCCGCTTGATCAACTTGATTAAGTTCAGCGACTAAAGCTTGAGTTTTAGTATCAATAACCTCAACACTGAGTGCTTCAGGTAAAAATGCGCGAACAATTAAACCACTGGTCATTGGATGTTTATGTATGCCTAGTACGGAAAAAATATCTCTATGCTTTACATTAACTATTGCTGAAACTTCTTCGTTATCTAACAAGCTTTTTGCTAGGTTTTTCATTATATTTTCCTAGTATACCGTTAACTTTATATACGATTACTTAAATGCATTAATTTTTTATGTGTTTGCATTTTATAGCTTATTTTTATATTTAAAATAAATTTAAATATAATTAATATTAACAAGGGTAATTTCTTCCAATTGAAATTACCCTTAACGTTAATAATTGCTTATCAAAAGCTATTTATTTTCACTTTTCAGTTTTGCAAGCATACCGATGGTAACTAAAACAACACCTTTATCTGTAACTCTAAAACCATTTGCACGATCATCATCATGGTTTATGCCTATTTCCATACCAGCTGGAATTTCACAACCACGGTCGATAATTGCTTTTTTAACTTTACAATTACGATTAATAACAACGCCAGGTAAAATAACTGATTCATCAATTTCACAGTAAGAATTAACTCTTACTTTTGAGAATAACAGCGTTCTTTTAACCGTTGAACCAGAAACAACCACACCACCAGAAACCGTTGAATCTATTGCAATTCCACGTCGCTCGTCTTGGTCAAATACAAACTTAGCGGGTGCTGTTTGCTCTTGATACGTCCAAATAGGCCAGTTTTCATCGTACATGTTAAGCTGTGGCTCTGGTGCCACTAATTCCATATTGGCTTCCCAAAAAGAATCTAAGGTACCTACATCACGCCAGTAAGGTTGTTTTTCACTGTCGGGATCTTTAAACGGGTAAGCAAATACGCGATGAGATTCGATTATTCTAGGAATAATATCGTTACCAAAGTCACCACTTGACCCTTCTTGAGCAGCATCTTTTTCAAGTTGTTCAAATAAAAATTCTGTGTTGAAAACATAGTTACCCATCGACGCTAATGTAACACCAGGTTTGCCAGGTACTTCAGAAGGATTAGCTGGCTTCTCATCAAAGCGACAAACACGGCTATCTTCATCAACGGTCATTACACCAAACTGCCCTGCCGCTTCTTCAACCGATGTTTCAATACAACATACGGTCATATCTGCTTCACTAGCCACATGTTGAGCGAGTAAAGGACCGTAATCCATACGATAAACGTGATCGCCAGATAAAATCATCACATATTTAGGTAATTCATGTCTGATAATGTCAATGTTTTGAAATACGGCATTAGCCGTACCAAGATACCAGCCATCGCCCGTTTGTTGTGATGCCGGCAAAATCTCAATGGATTCACCAAGCTCTTTCTTAAAGTGTCCCCAACCGCGGTTAACATGACGAATAAGTGAATGTGACTTATATTGAGTCGCAATACCTACACGCCTAATACCTGAGTTAATACAGTTTGATAAAGGAAAATCGATAATCCTAAACTTACCACCAAAAAAGGTAGCAGGTTTAGCTCGTCTGTCTGTTAATTCATAGAGTCGCGAACCTCGGCCTCCAGCCAAAATCAACGCATAAGTTTCTTTTGTTAAACTACTTATTCTTCTTTCTACATAATTGGGCATAACGTATCCTTTACCTTTACAAACATTAATTAACGTTCATTAAATAGCCTTTTACTTTTTAATACTGGTTGAATTAATAACGTGGCCACTCTTATTTTAAATAACTAAAAATGGCCAATTCATTAATCAACTTAGCACAGAGTAAATTACTAAAGCTTCCATATTTCATCTCGATACTGCCTGATCGTATGATCGCTCGAAAACACACCACTTGCTGCAGTGTTTAAAATACTCATTTTAGTCCACAGAGTTTGATCTTGATAAGTTTTATCAACACTTCGCTGAGCTTGAAAATAACTATCAAAATCGTACGCTGTTAACCACATATCATGTGGGTCACGTATTGTTTTTATAATTGAATCAAAAATACCTGGTTCAAATAAATTAAAGTGACCGCTTTCTAACAAGTGCATAACCGCTGATAATGTTTCAGAATTAGCTATGATCTCATTAGGTTGATAATTTTCTCTAATATCCGAAATTTCATGAGCTTGAGCACCAAATAGGAAAAAGTTCTCCGCTCCAACGGCATCTCTAATTTCGATATTTGCACCATCTAATGTACCAATTGTTAATGCACCATTCATCATAAATTTCATGTTGCCGGTACCTGATGCTTCTTTACCTGCTGTTGAAATTTGTTCTGATAAGTCAGTAGCAGGACAAATAATTTCCATGGCAGAAACATTGTAGTTAGGTACGAAAGCAACCTTTAAAAACTTAGCGGCTTTTGGATCTAAGTTAATGGTGTCAGCAACATTATTGATTAATTTAATAATTTCTTTTGCCATAACATAGCCAGGCGCTGCTTTACCGCCAATAAGGACACAACGCGGAGTTATATCGGCAGTATCACCTTTACGAATTCGGTCATATAGGCCAATAACGTGTAAAATATTCAGTAGTTGACGTTTGTATTCATGAATACGTTTAACTTGTACATCAAACATCATATCTACATCAAACTTAACACCCGTAGCTTTTTCTACAAACTCAGCTAAAACGATTTTATTGGCTTTTTTGCTCTCTTGCCACTGTTTATGGAAAGCATGATCTTCAGCAAACTTACTTAATTGCTCAACATAGGCAAAATCAGCAACCCAATTTTTATCAATTTTACTTGAGATAAGGTCAGCTAAACTGTTGTTACAATGCGATAACCAGCGACGTGGTGTAACGCCATTAGTTTTGTTGTTAAATTTGTCAGGCCACAATTGGTAAAAGTCATTAAACAAACCTGCTTTTAAAAGCTTGGTATGTAACGCTGCAACGCCATTAACTGAGTAACTACCCACAATCGCTAAGTGCGCCATACGAACTTGAGGTTCGTGGCTTTCTTCAATCAGTGACAACGCTTGTTGTTTATGTGAATCGCCCGGCCATGCAACCGCAACTTGTTGAAGAAAACGCGCATTAATTTCGTAAATAATTTCTAAGATACGTGGTAATAAGTTCGCAAATAAACTAACCGGCCACTTTTCTAATGCTTCAGGTAATAACGTATGGTTAGTGTAAGCCATCGTTTTTGTGGTGATATTCCATGCGTCATCCCATGAAATTGCATAATCATCCATTAAAATTCGCATCAACTCAGGCACCGCAATACTTGGGTGAGTATCATTAAGTTGAAAGCTATTTAGCGCAATAAACTCATCAAAATTATTACCACAATTTTCGACATAACTATTAATGGTATCTTGCAAAGATGCTGAAGATAAGAAGTATTGTTGACGTAAACGAAGTTCTTTACCGTTTTCACTGGTGTCATTTGGGTACAGCACCATAGTAATTTGTTCGGCTAGATTCTTTTTAGCCACTGACTCGGTATAACTACCGGCGTTAAACTCACCAAGATCAAATTCATCAGTCGCTTCAGATTTCCATAACCTTAAAGTATTCACAATACCATTTTGATAACCTGGAATCGGCATATCATAAGGAACAGCAAGTACATCTTGGGTGTTATTCCACTGACGGTATTGTTGGCCGCTGCGCTTTTTAATCACATCAACTTGACCAAAAAATTTAACTCTGATCGCTTTTTCAGGCGCCGCAATTTCCCAAGGGTTACCATTACGTAACCAATTATCAGGATGCTCGATTTGCGCACCATTTTTAATTTGTTGATTAAACATGCCGTATTCATAACGAATACCGTAACCAATAACGGGTAAAGCTAAACTAGCACAACTATCTAGAAAACAAGCGGCTAGTCGTCCTAAACCACCGTTACCTAGTCCTGCGTCATGCTCTGCTTGCTCAACATCTTCTAGATCACAGCAATAACCTTTTAACGCATCACGAACTGTGTCGTCTAAATCTAAATTTAAAATAGCATTATTAAGTGTTCTGCCCATTAAAAACTCTAATGATATATAACCAACACGGCGCTGATGTCCACGGGTCTCACGTGTTTCTCGCCATTGGGCAACTAAACGGTCACGAATGGTAATGGCAAGTGCGTTATAAAGGTATAAGTGAGAATCTTGCACCTTGTCACGACCAAGTGAAAAATGGAAATGTCGCGCCAAATCTTCAGTAAAAGTGTGTTCATTCATTAAAACACTGCCATCTGATGAAGTAATTTCACATAATTTTTTTTCGTTATTCACAATGAGTGCTTCCTATTTGTTATTTATAAACAATCGTTTAATAAAACAATTGTTGAAAATGGTGCCATGGTAATTACGCGTTCTGCGGGTATATTTAAAACGTCTTCTTGTTCAGTAATTGCTGTTGTATCAATCATGACTTGCCAATGCTGTATGTCATCAATCTTCGGCAATTGAAATTCAACCGGTTCAGAACCTGCATGAAAAAGACACAAAAGAGACGGACTGTTGGGCGCTTTTTCATGTATCAAATAACCTAACGTCGCGGCATGATGTGAGTGCCAGTGATCTTTTTGCATCTCAAAGCCAGATGGGTGATACCAAATAATATCCACCGAAGATTTTGTATCATCTTTGTGAATAAAATGATCATGGGTCAACATAGAAAAGCGTTTTCTAAGTTCACTTAATTTAGCCGTAAAACCCTTAAGTTCTTGAGCATATAACGCATTCTCATCCCAATCTAACCAATTTATTTCGTTGTCTTGGCAGTAGGCATTATTATTACCTTTTTGTGTACGGCCTATTTCATCACCTGCCAGTATCATTGGCACGCCTTGAGATAGCATAAGTGTTGCCATCATATTTTTAATTTGGCGTAATCGAACTGACTGTATGGCAGTGTCGGTAGTTTCACCTTCAATACCGTGATTATGCGCAAAATTATCTGAATGACCATCGCGGTTATTTTCGCCATTTTCTTCATTATGTCGGTCTTGGAAACTGACTAAATCGCGCAGCGTATTGCCATCATGGCTACAAAGAAAATTGATACTAGCAAATGGCTGACGTCCACTGTGCTCAAAAATGTCACTCGAACCATGAATTCTGCGAGCAAATTCAGGTAACAAACCTTTATCTCCGCGCCAGTAGCGTCTCATGGTGTCACGGTAACGATCGTTCCATTCAGACCACGGCGATGGAAATCCACCTAATTGATAACCGCCAGGACCAATATCCCAGGGCTCTGCTATAACTTTTACACTACTTAAAATGGGGTCTTGTAATACTGCATCTAAAAAGCCATTACTTTTATCAAAGCCATGTAATTCACGGCCTAAAATGGTGGCTAAATCAAACCTAAAACCATCAACTCCCATCACTTGTACCCAATAACGCAAACTATCCATTACCATCTGTAATACACGCGGATGGCTAATATTGATAGTATTTCCACAGCCGGTATCATTAATATAATATCGCGGTTCAGCTGGGTTTAATCGGTAGTAAGAATGGTTATCTATCCCTCGAAAGCTTAGTGTTGGCCCTAAACGGTTACCTTCACAAGTATGGTTATAAACCACATCAATAAGCACCTCAAAACCGGCTTGATGAAGTTCATCAACCATGCGTTGAAAGTCACGAATTTGGTGCTGATTTAAATAATCTTTATGCGGAACAAAAAACGCTAATGAGTTATAGCCCCAATAATTTGAAAGTTTTTTGTCGGTAAGAAATTGTTCAGAAATAAATTGCTGTACTGGCAATAATTCAATCGTGGTAATACCGATAGCACGATAATGGGCGATCATAGCTGGGTGACTAATACCTAGAAATGATCCACGTAAGGCTTCGGGAACTTTCGGGTTTAGTGCTGTTAAACCTTTTACATGACCTTCGTAAATAACCGTGTTTTTCCAAGCGATTGGTTTTCTTGGAACAAGCGGCGCAGAAGCATCCATAACAACAGCTTTCAACATCACATCTGCATTATCTCTATCATCAAAAGATAAATCTTTTTTAGGGTCATGAATGTTATAAGCAAAATGGCGTTCAGACCATGAGAAATTGCCTTTTAATGCTTTTGCATAAGGATCTAATAATAATTTATGGTGATTAAAACGATGACCAAATTCTGGTCTATAAGGTCCATATACCCTATAACCATAGACTAAACCGGCTTTAGCACCTTTAAGGAAACCATGCCAAATATTATGTTCACATGCCGGTAAAATAAAACGCTCTAGCTCTTTTTCACCTTGCTCATCAAAAATACACAATTCAATTTTTTCAGCATATGCTGAAAAAATAGCAAAATTAACACCGGTATCATCAACAGTTGTGCCTATTGGATGTACTCTTCCGGGTTCCATTCTAAATTGTTCCATGCTTCTCCAGTGAAGAAAATTGATGATGGTTGTAGCATTTACTACAACATGTCAGTTTGCTTAAAATAATAAGTAGATAAACGCTTTCATAAATCTAAATTTAAAAGTTACATTCTAAATAAATTAAACACTAGTTTTTAACTTTAGTTCAATTCAATACATATATTTTATAAAGTAAAAGCAAAGCCTTAATACAAGGCTTTGCTTATCATAAATATTTCTTTGGCTTTTTATAAAGCCGTAGTCAGTACGACACTATTTTCAGTGCCAAATTCATTAGCTAAGTATTGGTCAGCTTGATAATCATTTTCCCATTCTGTATCGTTTAACAGGTAGCGAAAATGAAAACTTCCATCTTTAGGTAATCTAACCTTAGTTTTAAAGGTTTTTGACTTTTTATTAAACTTCATTTCAATAGCTTGCCAGCCATTAAAATCACCAACCAATGAGGCCGTAGTTACATCACTTCTATTAAATTCAAAAGTTACTTCAGTTTCATCTTTAGTTTTAAAAAATTTCTTAGTTAGCATTGTTATTCTCCATTAATCATGCACTAATTAATTTAACATTACTGATTTTGCTTTATTTAAGTGCTAAATATTACTACGAAGCCCCAATAATGCGCGTTTTCAATTTAAAATAGCCGATTTATATGTCGACATGATGAAAAAAGCATAAATCGGGC
>NZ_JACGWF010000199.1:0-744 GCF_014077595.1 Colwellia sp. 6M3
AGATTAAACCAATGGGTAATATAAAAATGAAGAAATCTCGATTAATAATTACTACTTTTTCTATTGCGTAATTGCTGTACTGAGTACAATTTTTAAAGAAGATATTCCTGCTGCTTATTACTCCATTTTATACGGTAATAGTATTAATGTCGGTAACGATAAGCTTAAGCTAGATGAAAGCTATTTCTTCTTATCTGATAATAAAGATATTAAAAATATAGGGGTAAGCTCTAAAAAATTTATTAAAAGAACACCTATAGTTGTGGTATTACCTCATCGAGCAAATATACATAATATGGTTGAACAAGGTAAGTTAATTCATAAAGTAGATGTATCTGAATCTTGCAAACTCTATAAATTTGTTGGTGGAGAAGAATACATATTGTTTAATTTAAGAAACAAAATAGGCTACTCAGTTAACGAAGATTATTCCTCGATAAATGATCAAAAATCTATTTGTAATATTTTAAACTAACTTCAAAAACTATCTATTAGTTTGAATCCAAAGTCCCGCAAGGGGCTTTATTTTTGGCTGCTTTTGAAGCCAAAGGGATTGAAGTACAGCCTTGCCTAGTCAGGATCAAGTTATTTCAGGAAAATTTCACCATCAACAAGATCACTTTCTTCTATATCTTGAAATCGCTTTTTGACCAATGCCAACTTTTCCATTTCATCAACATCACAGTCAAGGTGATCTTCGCACCGCCAGATAATTTTCTTTCTAATAGCATTGGGGCGTTCTGG
>NZ_JACGWF010000176.1:0-2034 GCF_014077595.1 Colwellia sp. 6M3
ATAAGTTAATTTCATGTTTTCCCTCATTGTTGAATATGTATACCGGATGATTTAGGTATATGACTTGTAATTATTATGTTCACCACCATATAAAAACCTAAATAGATGAATATGGCAATCAATTCAATGAGCAACATAGTTAGTATTAATGCGCAAAACCTTCAACAAGTACTCGGTGAAACATCACAGCAAAAATTGGTGTTGCTTAACTTTTTCTCTCCTCAAAGTCCTGAATGCATCGGACAGGCTGCAATTTTAGATAAAGTAGCGGCTGAATATGCAAGCTATATAGTAGTAGCAAACCTAGATTGCGATGCAGAGCAAGCACTCGCTTCTCAACTTGCGCAACAAGTTGGTCTTCAAACTCTGCCTACGCTTGTATTATTAAAAGACTCTGCACCTGTAGATTTACTTGCAGGTGTTCAAAGTGAGGCACAAATACGCGAAGCCCTAGCAAAGCATTTACCTGCGCAACAAGACTTACTGTTAGAGCAAGCAAAACAAGCGTTATTAAAGTCAGATTTAAATGCTGCATTTAATTATGCAAAGCAAGCTTATGAAATAGACAGCGGTAATGCACGCATCAAATTAGTGCTTGCAGACATATGTATTCAAATTCACAAGGTAGATGAAGCCCAAGCGCTTATAAATACAATAGACGTACAAGAGCAAGATGCTTACTTTAATAATATAAAAGCAAAATGCGAAGCTGCGCTTGAAGCAAAAGACTCACCGGAGATTAAAGAAAAGCAACAACAAGTAGAAAAGTACCCAAATGACCTAGAATTAAAAGAAGAGCTCAGTATTTTACTCAATGAAGCAGGCAGAAAAGAAGAAGCATTGGATGTACTGTTTACAGTTCTACAAAAAGATCTGAACTTCAACGAAGCAAAACCAAGCTTTTTAGCCATTATTGCCTCTTTACCTGATGGCGACGCACTCGCAGCTAAGTATCGTCGCAAGTTATATAGTATTTTATACTAGGGTCTGTTGCTCTTTGCGGATTAAAATTTGTTCAAACTAGGGGGTGTTTAATCGCGGCGCGAGATTTGTAACCTAGTGGGCTAAGTAAAAACCGAGCAACAAAGAGTAAATAGCCCCTAGGAAGAACCCTTTGGGCAGCGCCTGTTTGGCATTAATGCTACGTTATCGCCTATTTATGGGGAGTAACCACACTACATAGGCTCTGCCTTGCCTGAATACCAAACAGGCTGCTGCAAATTTAACCTTGAAAGATAAACAGACCCTAGATTCTAATAACTATTACTTTTGAGAAGCACCTAAATAAGGTGCTTTTTGCATTTTTAAGGTTTTAATTAAAAGCTATAGAATGGTTTAGCTATATAAAAACAAGAGTTATCAACAGGTTTTTGTGGGTAACTTGTGCTTATCATGTGTGCTTGCTTGGGGCTTAATTTTAATTACTATTTTATGCAAATAACGCTTGCGTAAAATCCGCCGCTCCCTATAATGCGACCCCACTGAGACGGGAAAGGCCGAAGCATAGCAAGGCACGAACTACTCAGAGAGTTAAATAAAACTTCGGTTTTAAATTGTCGAAAGAAAGTTTAAAACAAAGTGTTGACTCGAGAAATAAAGGGTGTATTATTCGCATCCCTTGAGACGCTAAAGCGACTCAAACGTTCTTTAACAATATAAAGCAATCATCTGTGTGGGCACTCGTACAGATTGAGTTCTAACAGCCAAGCTACTTAGGTAGCGAGGCAAGCAAATTAGAGTCTCAATTGAAACTGAGTGACCATATGTTATTAAAAGATTCAGCCTTGAGCTGTTTTGATTTCACTTTTTTAAAAGTGAAAATAATAACGCACAGTCAATTCGTTTTTGGCAACAAAAACAAAAATTCAGAATTCATTGAGCTGTCGAAAGACATAAAACTTTTTTAATTGAAGAGTTTGATCATGGCTCAGATTGAACGCTGGCGGCAGGCCTAACACATGCAAGTCGAGCGGTAACAGAGAGAAGCTTGCTTCTTTGCTGACGAGCGGCGGACGGGTGAGTAATGCTTGGGAA
>NZ_JACGWF010000167.1:0-2684 GCF_014077595.1 Colwellia sp. 6M3
ATTTTAATACCCATTCACATAGTTTTCAGTAACTTAAATAATTAATATATTGGTGCAGAATTTAAAGTTTTTATATTGAAGTCTTAAGTTAACTTTCTATTTACAAGGTCACAAACAGGTTGAAAATGATATAATCTTGTTAACAATTATTAATACCTGAATTAATTCAGTTCAAATATCAAATTATCTGGAATTTTATACATTATGCGAGTAGCCGTTACACAGTTCGCCACGTCTTTAAATGCACATGAAAACATATCAACTTGTGTGCGAATTATAAATGAAGTGGCAAGCTGTCAGCCAGATATCATCGTACTTCCGCAGTATTGTAATACCCAACCTTGTTACGAGGATCATGATCAAGCATGGCAAGAAGCGTTAGTACTTAATGGTGATTTTTTTCAACAAATAGCTACACAAGCCAAAAAACACAGCTGTTATATCGTGTTCAATGCAACTGTACGTAGAGACCTTGCACGAGATACTACAAACGCTTCAATTAAATCAAAGATTAGTGTTACTACTTGCCTTATTTCTCCTGACGGAGCATTGATTCAACAAACCGACCAACAAGCATTTCAATCACATGAAAGTGAATATTTCATTAGTACCAATAATACAACTGAAATAATAACAACACCTTTAGCCAAGCTAGGCTTATTAGCCGGACAAGATGCTATAACGTACAGCAAAGCAAGAGAACTTGGCATGCAAGGGGCACAATTGCTCTGTAATGCACAAAGTACTAATACTGCTGAACAAAACCACTTTTATGACCTAGCGCGCTCGGTTGAAAATAATGTTTTTATTGCAACAGCGAATAATGTTGGTGCTCTAATGAAAGAACATTTGAATGAAAGGGGAGTAGGCACGGGTTTCAGTCAAATAGTTAATACCAATGGTAAGGTATTAGCGAAGATAGCTCATAAAAATGAAGGGTTTACTTTTGCAGATATAGATACCGTAAAGGCAGGATTAAATAATAAATTTCGCCCTGATGGCACAGCGTTTTTTAACCAGCACCGTATAGATCTTTATCAGCAAGACGTAACATTACAAAAGCAAACTGCTGATATTAAAGGGAGCAATAACAACGTGCCCGAAACTGCAAATGTAGCCTTATTTGCAACATATAAATCAAACGAACAAGCCATAGAAGATGTTTGCCATTACATCGAAAACAACCTCAGTGATATTATTCAATTACCTGAACTATTTTTTATTGACGATAAATCGATTACTCATAACGCATCACAACTTGATGTAATAGAAGTCTTGTGCACTGAAATCATAAGTAAAATAAGTGCAACATTAAGACCTTTTCAATATGTTTGTACAAGTTTAGTTATTGATGGTGCTCATCAAGCTGTATTAATTAATAATCATGGGGTATTTGCCTTACAACAACAGTTACACTTTTGTAATCGTTATAAATGGACAGAATTAGGGGACGATCTAAACATCGTTGAATTGCCATTAGAGCAAGGTGCTATAAAGATAGCAATGCTAACAGCCGATGACGCAAATATGCCTGAAATAGTAAAAGTTGCGGCCTTAAGCTGTATTCATGTGCTGCTTATACCTTTTGATATTCAAGAGTCAAGTGAGGTGGACTGTGGTTTATTATCTCTGGCAGCGGAAAATGGAATTTGTATCGTAGCAGCAAGTCGTGAGAAAAGTTTTGCTCTTGACCCATTAATTATAAATGACGATAACTCGGCAACAACAGGCAATAAAAAGAAAATAAAACAGAAGAAATCAACAGGACTAGTTATTGATATAACTAACAGCACAAATTTATCGCATAAAAATAATCAATTTAATGTCAGTGGTTGTTTAAATAGATCTGCTGATAGACTAAAGGTTAAGCAACAACATGGAAAAATTACTAAAGCGCTTGTGCACCCAAGTCCAACATTATGTAAGTCTTAAAAGCAATCAGCTTTGATATGTATGCAGTGATATTATTAATAAATCTTATGTGTGAGCTAAATAATTTAAATAAACCTTAATTTATACTGTTTTTATATATAGTGGTAGTGCGAATCCCGCTTTATTGTATAAAGGCAGATTAAATCTGTCTTTCTACATCTATTTATTCAGTACCTAACAACAACATATTGAATGGTAATATTAAATTATGTATATTGATTTGAATAAATATTCATTAGATGGAAGTTTTGCTTGTGGAAAGTGGGATATTATCTGTCTAATAAACTGTTAGGCATACATTCGAATGAAGTATTTTTGAGCACTCCAAATGGATCAATTTAAAATATCAGATGGTAGAACTTCTCAAGCTCGGCGCTATAGAGCATTAATTGCATATACTTCTTTGATTATTGCTAGTTTATTAATTTTATTAGCAGGACATGAAGTTATAAATTATTTTGGTTTAAATTTAGATACTAGAATTCGTGATGTAAGTGGTTGGAAAACTTTTGCTGTTTTCATAAGTATGTTACCTATAGTAGCGTTCACAATATGGCTTACATTAATCACCATTAAAAAATTATGTTTAAAATTAAATATTTAGGCTGGTGGTTAACAGTATGCCTAACACATATGAGCCTTATTCCCGTCAATAGGCAATAGGGTTTTATTTAGCTGCCGTTAGGCAGCTAATTGTTCATTCAATTCACAAGTTCATCTACTTCGCTATGTCAATTAGCCATTAAACAACG